>NZ_JAFIDN010000050.1 GCF_017921895.1 Natronogracilivirga saccharolytica | reverse complement strand
GCCGCTGCCCGCCCCCTGGCTGATCATGTTGTTGTTGGTGCGCACCGACAGGTCCAGACTGGCCGCATCCATGAGACGGTAGGATGCCCGCGCATTGCCGTTGATCTGCCAGGAGACGTTGCGGACCGGCACCTCCGGATCTCCGGCCACTTCCCGGGTCACCTGGTTGCGCGAAACGCCCATATTCACATTCGTATTCAACCTCCCGTCAAAAAACGTGTAGCCCATGCCACCGTTCAATCCCGCATTCTG
>NZ_JAFIDN010000049.1 GCF_017921895.1 Natronogracilivirga saccharolytica | reverse complement strand
GGCCGAACAGGCTCACCTGAAACTCCGGGGAGACCAGCAGGTTTTCCGCCGGCGGGGAGAAGTTGCGGCGCGTGCGGCCGGTGCCCCCGCCGAAGCCGGCCTCAGGATCCTGCTGTTCATCGAAAAATGAATCCGGAACGTCGATCGAGCCCTCATCGTCGCGGGCATAGAAGCCCGAGAGCATAACATAGCTGCGGTTCTGGTTACCGTAGCCCAAACGGCCTCCGTAGAGCATGCGCTCGTAGCTCAGCCGGC
>NZ_JAFIDN010000048.1 GCF_017921895.1 Natronogracilivirga saccharolytica | reverse complement strand
GCACTTCATTTCTTCTCTGGACTACCAGGGTATCTAATCCTGTTTGATACCCGCACTTTCGAGCCTCAGCGTCAGTGCTGCCCCGGCACAATGCCTTCGCGATCGGAGTTCTTCGTGATATCTAAGCATTTCACCGCTACACCACGAATTCCATGTGCCCTGTGCAGACTCAAGGCTTACAGTTTCAACGGCTGGCCACGGTTGAGCCGTGGCATTTGACCGCTGACTTAAAAGCCCGCCTACGCTCCCTTTAAACCCAATAAATCCGGATAACGCTCGCATCTTCCGTATTACCGCGGCTGCTGGCACCTCCAGGATTGCAGGTACC
>NZ_JAFIDN010000047.1 GCF_017921895.1 Natronogracilivirga saccharolytica | reverse complement strand
TCGACACGGAGAAGAGTGGGTGCCAGCAGCCGCGGTAATACGGAGGATGCGAGCGTTATCCGGATTTATTGGGTTTAAAGGGTGCGTAGGCGGTTTATTAAGTTAGTGGTTAAATATTTGAGCTAAACTCAATTGTGCCATTAATACTGGTAAACTGGAGTACAGACGAGGTAGGCGGAATAAGTTAAGTAGCGGTGAAATGCATAGATATAACTTAGAACTCCGATAGCGAAGGCAGCTTACCAGACTGTAACTGACGCTGATGCACGAGAGCGTGGGTAGCGAACAGGATTAGATACCCCGGTAGTCCAGAAGTGTTAGTAACCGCG
>NZ_JAFIDN010000046.1 GCF_017921895.1 Natronogracilivirga saccharolytica | reverse complement strand
GGTACCTGCAATCCTGGAGGTGTCAGCCGCCGCGGTAATACGTAGGTGGCAAGCGTTGTCCGGATTTACTGGGTGTAAAGGGCGCGCAGGCGGGAATGCAAGTCAGATGTGAAATCCATGGGCTCAACCCATGAACTGCATTTGAAACTGTAGATCTTGAGTGTCGGAGAGGCAATCGGAATTCCTAGTGTAGCGGTGAAATGCGTAGATATTAGGAGGAACACCAGTGGCGAAGGCGGCCTACTGGACGACAACTGACGCTGAGGCGCGAAAGCGTGGGGAGCAAACAGGATTAGAAACCCCTGTAGTCCAGAAGTGGCTTCCAGTTAA
>NZ_JAFIDN010000045.1 GCF_017921895.1 Natronogracilivirga saccharolytica | reverse complement strand
TGGTACCTGCAATCCTGGAGGGACTACCGGGGTATCTAATCCTGTTCGATACCCGCACTTTCGAGCTTCAGCGTCAGTTGCGCTCCAGTGAGCTGCCTTCGCAATCGGAGTTCTTCGTGATATCTAAGCATTTCACCGCTACACCACGAATTCCGCCCACTTTGTGCGTACTCAAGGAAACCAGTTCGCGCTGCAGTGCAGAGGTTGAGCCTCTACATTTCACAACACGCTTAATCTCCGGCCTACGCTCCCTTTAAACCCAATAAATCCGGATAACGCCCGGACCTTCCGTATTACCGCGGCTGCTGCCACCCACTCTAAGGTAAGGTG
>NZ_JAFIDN010000044.1 GCF_017921895.1 Natronogracilivirga saccharolytica | reverse complement strand
GGTACCTGCAATCCTGGAGGTGTCAGCAGCCGCGGTAAAACGTAGGTCACAAGCGTTGTCCGGAATTACTGGGTGTAAAGGGAGCGCAGGCGGGATCGCAAGTCAGATGTGAAAACTATGGGCTTAACCCATAAACTGCATTTGAAACTGTGGTTCTTGAGTGAAGTAGAGGTAGGCGGAATTCCCGGTGTAGCGGTGGAATGCGTAGATATCGGGAGGAACACCAGTGGCGAAGGCGGCCTACTGGGCACCAACTGACGCTGAGGCTCGAAAGTGTGGGTAGCAAACAGGATTAGAAACCCCAGTAGTCCAGAAGTGTTAGTAACCGCG
>NZ_JAFIDN010000043.1 GCF_017921895.1 Natronogracilivirga saccharolytica | reverse complement strand
GAGACTATATGCCCTGGAGGTGCCAGCCGCCGCGGTAATACGTAGGGGGCAAGCGTTATCCGGATTTACTGGGTGTAAAGGGAGCGTAGACGGTATGGCAAGTCTGATGTGAAAGCCCGGGGCTCAACCCCGGGACTGCATTGGAAACTGTTAAGCTAGAGTGCAGGAGAGGTAAGCGGAATTCCTAGTGTAGCGGTGAAATGCGTAGATATTAGGAGGAACACCAGTGGCGAAGGCGGCTTACTGGACGGTAACTGACGTTGAGGCTCGAAAGCGTGGGGAGCAAACAGGATTAGATACCCTGGTAGTCCAGAAGTGTTAGTAACCGCG
>NZ_JAFIDN010000041.1 GCF_017921895.1 Natronogracilivirga saccharolytica | reverse complement strand
GGGTACCTGCAATCCTGGAGGTGCCAGCAGCCGCGGTAATACGGAGGATCCGAGCGTTATCCGGATTTATTGGGTTTAAAGGGAGCGTAGGCGGGTTGTTAAGTCAGTTGTGAAAGTTTGCGGCTCAACCGTAAAATTGCAGTTGATACTGGTCGTCTTGAGTACAGTTGAGGTAGGCGGAATTCGTGGTGTAGCGGTGAAATGCTTAGATATCACGAAGAACTCCGATTGCGAAGGCAGCCTACTAAGCTGCAACTGACATTGATGCTCGAAAGTGTGGGTATCAAACAGGATTAGAAACCCTTGTAGTCCAGAAGTGGCTTCCAGTTAA
>NZ_JAFIDN010000040.1 GCF_017921895.1 Natronogracilivirga saccharolytica | reverse complement strand
GACTGGTGCCGGGCCGCAAGGCGCGCAGCCGGCGATTGCGTCTGCGCACGGTCATGCAGAATCTGATGTATATGGCCGGGCGTCTGGTGCGTCATGCGCGTCGCTGTACTTTGCATATTTTTAAAGGACATGGCTGGGCATTACCGGCCTTAGCCCTGGCGCGAAGCCCGGATTGAGCGGAAGAGCCCCGGAAAGCCGTTCACCAAGACAATCGAAGAATTTGGAGATACAGCCCATGGGATCGGTGTCTGCTTTATTCGTCATAAACAACTGATAGACAACATATTGCTCGGATTTATAAGCTTGTTTATGCTTTTTTCCAGCCCAATTGTCTGCGAAAAGAAATGAAAGAAGACGTTTGCCGGATTTTTCGGTTCCAAAAATTGAAAATGAGCACTAACTCACGGAATCAGG
>NZ_JAFIDN010000039.1 GCF_017921895.1 Natronogracilivirga saccharolytica | reverse complement strand
AACGTGACACCATCGTTGGTCCGGCCAACAAAGGAGCCATATTGAGCATCGTCGATCGCAAATCCAGTTACTGCTGGTTGGATCAGATTCACCGAAAAGCTTCCTATGATACCCATATCGGTACCCGAAGACAGCTCAAAGACGTTCGATATCACATCAAATCGGTGACCAACGACAATGGCATTGAATTCGCCGATCACCGGCTCACTGCCCGGTATTTGAAAACCGATGTATGGTTTTGTCATCCCTATCAAACCAATCAAAGTGCACGTATTGAGCAACTCAACAAGCTTGTGCGCCAGTATTTGCCTAAAAAATTGGATCTTCGATTCGTACAGCCAAAACAATTGCGGGCCATCACTGAAAAACTCAACAACAGACCACGAAAAAAACTTGGATATAAAACGCCTTTTGAAGTATTCTTCAATACCTTCAAACCTTTAACTATACCCGATACCTCATAAATCATAATCGGGCACTTGGAATGTTATTCTGCCC
>NZ_JAFIDN010000038.1 GCF_017921895.1 Natronogracilivirga saccharolytica | reverse complement strand
TTTTTCGATGAACAGCAGGATCCTGAGGCCGGCTTCGGCGGGGGCACCGGCCGCACGCGCCGCAACTTCTCCCCGCCGGCGGAAAACCTGCTGGTCTCCCCGGAGTTTCAGGTGAGCCTGTTCGGCCAGGCGTTTCAGATCGGGGGCCAGGGCTCGGTTTCGGCCTTCACGCGTGATGTGCGCAGCGAGCAGATCGATGCCTCGGAGGTGGATGTTCCGGAGTTTCTGACCGATATCATGGGCGTTCACAGCAGCACGCGCCTGGGCTATGCCGGCTCGGCGCATGCCAGCATCCGTGTGGAGCCGGCGGATCTGCGCCTGGAGTATGAGCGGATTCAGCCGGGCTTTGAAACCCTTGGGGTGCGCAGCATGCGCGATGACCGCCAGCGGTACTCGGCCTCGCTGGGCCTGGACCTGTTTGACCGCCGCCTGCAGCTGGACAACAGCATCGGTTTTGATGAGGACAATTTGCTGGGCGACCGGGTGCAGACCCAGCAGGGTCTGGACTATTCGTTTGATGCCACGGCCCAGCTGAGCGAGTGGTTTTCGTTGTCGGCGGGCTACGGGCTGACGAGCAGCGAGACCAGCGCGGCCGACCCGGAGGTGGAGGTGGGCACCTCGGACCACACCTCCCACACGGTTCGCCTGCAGCCGATGTTTAACCTGATGCGGGACCAGACGACCCACAGCATCAGCCTGTCGGCATTCTACCAGACCTTTGAGGCGGTCAGCCGTTTTGAGGAGGATGAGCGTGTAAGTGACGGTCATACGCTCAATGCGATGGTGGGCTATAATGTGAGTCTGTTCGGCGGGGTGCGTGTGAATGCGAGTGTGAACGGTCTGGTGGGCGAGGCTGCCGGCAGCGATCTTCAGAATGCGGGATTGAACGGTGGCATGGGCTACACGTTTTTTGACGGGAGGTTGAATACGAATGTGAATATGGGCGTTTCGCGCAACCAGGTGACCCGGGAAGTGGCCGGAGATCCGGAGGTGCCGG
>NZ_JAFIDN010000037.1 GCF_017921895.1 Natronogracilivirga saccharolytica | reverse complement strand
TGATCTCATCGCCGAACAAATACTGCCCATTCGGGCGGGCAAACCGCTCGGTAGCCCGGAATACCACACGCTGTTTGACTTTACTGTCTTCCGGGACATCGTCCTGACCCGGCAGAACTACATCTTCGGCTCCATACCAGGCCCGTGCCCCAATATCGACCTCCTCGTGTTTTTTCTCACCGGTCTGCTCCTTGGCCAGAGCCAGCCACTCAGCCGGATCCTGTTTGCGCAGATTGCGTTTGAGAATAAAATCGGTATTCGGTTGCTCTCGCAACATTTCCACGTTATCGGAGCTGTCGTTGCCCGAATCGGCTGTAAACAGAATCGTCTCATCGGTGATTTTGCGGGCCATCTGCAGCGTTTGGGCAATCCACTGCCCCGTACCCTGGTGATTGCTGTGAGCCGATCCGGGACGCAGCTCGTTGTTCAGCATAAATCCGGGACCTATATAGGCAAAGATCGGCGCATAACCGTCGAACTTCTTGTAGGTCCACGAGACGCCTTCCTTTTTGGTATCCGAGTTATCCATCGGCGAGACATCGACGTCAACAGCGGCATAGCGGCGGCCATGGATCTTTTCGGTCACATATTTTTTGTTTCGCCGAAGCCGGCGAATGTTGAAATCCCGCCAGACATGGCGTGTTTTTTCCGGCCAGGAGGCAATACGTTGCCGCAGGGTTTCCGGCGAGGGCAGGCGGTCCAGGCCCAGGCTGCGGGTGAAAAACGGCTCATCACGGTATTCGCCGATGGCATCGAAATCGGGTTTACCGAGGCAAAGCAGTCCGATCATGGATTTGGCAACGTCGATATCGGCAATGCGTCCGGATTTTCGAACATGCGGGCAAACACTGCTCAGATGACGGGAAAGTTTGGTCTCTTTCAAATGATCTCCGATGAAAGCCAGGCCGGCTGTGGAGGTGATAGGCGAGGAGGTAAGCTGAAACTCAATGTCCATAACTATCCAAGTCTTTCGATTCTTTGTTTCACCTATTGGGTGAAGATACAAATTTAGCTAAACATATGAAAGACTTGATGTTACTGTAATTTTTCTAATTTAACTCACGGATTCTGGT
>NZ_JAFIDN010000036.1 GCF_017921895.1 Natronogracilivirga saccharolytica | reverse complement strand
AGTCCCGGCTCAGACTCTTTGAATGAGGCTGCCTGACCGCAACGATTGGTAATAAAATACTCCGGATTTTGTGTGGTTGACCTGCTCATGGTCAATTCAAGAGGTGGATCTATACGCTCAACGTGCAATTCATCTTCATTGAGCCTGGTGTAAACAAGGTCTATGCGAAAATTGTCTGGTGGGACCTGATAGGTAAAAACATTCCCATCCACACCGACAAATTCTCCAATGGTGACCACATAACAATTCTGATTATTGTTGTAAAGGGCATCATAAACCCGTTCTTTTTCCACAACAAACCAGTCGTCAGGTCGATCGGGGTATTGCCATACACCACCAAAACGGATCACACCGGAAGCACTTGCAATTTCACTCTGCCCTTCTTCTTTTCTTTCTTCAGCCGAATCGAATCCTCTTGCAACTACCTCAAGAGTTATACCCGTACAATCAGCCAGAGAAAGACCTGTATGGCATACCGCTGTTGACCAGGCAGCAGATGCTGTTCTGAAAGCATCACTATCGGTTACCATTGCAATGCCACTTAGAACCGCACTTCCGCAACTGGGTAATAAGGCAAGGCCAACCCCAAGTTTGGCAGTTTTAATCCCAACAGCACAAACACCAACATCCATACCTATCGAAACCAGTCTTGCAATTGTACCACCAAATGACTTTTCAAGGATCATCTCCGGAATGGGTACAGCACGTTCAGTGCTTATTTCGCCATCCGGACTGATCATGGCCATGTCCACGACATTTTCGGAAAAATCATAATTTTCAAACAGAAAGATATACCCATCAGCTATTACCTTTTCCGGAAGGCCTTTGGCATCCATATAGAAAACCAGGACATCCTCCTCACGATCCTTTTCCCAGACCACGACCTTATCAATTTCGTCACCTGAGTAGCCCATCGCGAAATTCATTCCACTTTCATGGCCAATTATGATGGGAAAAGCCTCATCGTTTGTTTCAATTAATGCATATCCATTTTCCCATTGTTCTTCATCTTCCTTGTCCGAGCCAAATATGCCGCAACCACTCACGATCACAAGTAAGGCTAACCATACCAAAGCTGTTTTTTTCATAGTTTCTATCCCTGAAGTTGGTTTATAAATCCGACCCGCTTACG
>NZ_JAFIDN010000035.1 GCF_017921895.1 Natronogracilivirga saccharolytica | reverse complement strand
CGTAAGCGGGTCGGATTTATAAACCAACTTCAGGGATAGAAACTATGAAAAAAACAGCTTTGGTATGGTTAGCCTTACTTGTGATCGTGAGTGGTTGCGGCATATTTGGCTCGGACAAGGAAGATGACCCTGACTTGTATGACGGCCTTGCTGTATCGACCACAGATGATCCCCTGATGCCGGTTATTGCCACTCATGAAAGTGGTGAATTCTTGGGAGCAATGGTTGATCCGGAAACCGGTGATTTGACAAATATCGTTTACCACACCGACGAAGGTTCATTATTAGTTACGGTTGATGAGTTCGGACGTCCATCCAAAGTGACCGACGGTGAGTATATCTATTTAATGGGAAATTATCGTAATGGCCTGGTGGATGTCGCACGAATAGATCCTGACGGATCTATTGTCACGGAAGAAGGCGTGCAGCTTGATGAAAATTTTGAGCCTAACGAAAGTGTAAACAAAAAACTACAAGTTCAATTTGATCTTGATTTGACAACCGGTGACCTGATAACAGGGGCGGGCATTGCCGTAGGTACATTTGCATGTGCGAAGGCCACTATTTTTTCCGCTGGGCTTGCAGCACTTCCCTGCTTTGGAGCTCTTGTTGGTGTCACAGCTGCATTAACAAGTGAATCCTATCCGGAACTCTCAGAAACCTCAGGTTACATTGGATACGGGTTGGGGTTTTCCGGATGTGGTACAGGAAGCCCTGAATCATGTGTCGGGCTATTGATCCAGTTGGGAGGGGACATACACTCAAATGGAAACAGTGTATTCTCAAATAATGAACAAGAAGTAGCAAGTGCTTCCGGGATGATCCGTTTTGGTGGTGTATGGCAATACCCCGATCGACCTGACGACTGGTTTGTTGTGGAAAAAGAACGTGCTTTTGATGCCTTCTACAACAATAATAACAATTGTTATGAGGTCAATATTGGTGAATTTGTCAGTGTAGATGGGAATGTTTTTACCTATCAGGTCCCACCAGACAATTTTCGCATAGACCTTGTTTACACCCGATTGAGTGAAGATGAACTGCACGTTGAGCGTATAGATCCACCTCTTGAATTGACCATGAGCAGGTCAACCACACAAAATCCGGAGTATTTTATTACCAATCGTTGCGGTCAGGCAGCCTCATTCAAAGAGTCTGAGCCGGGACT
>NZ_JAFIDN010000034.1 GCF_017921895.1 Natronogracilivirga saccharolytica | reverse complement strand
CATTGCTGTCCACTTAAAATAAGTTAAGGGACAATTGGTTGTAATTCGGTTCTTTGACAACTTGATAGTTCACGTTTTTAAGCAACTCATCAACGGGTGTTTTATCTAAAAGTGATATACCCAGAACCTGTAGAATCTCGTAGGTTGATCGATCTATTTTAAAGCTGGACCCAACAATGGCTACAAGACAATAAGCAATAATAGCCGAATACACCTGGATACACACGGCATTTTCTGAAGTACCCCAGAAGGCCTTGATTTTCAGATGTTGTTTGATCCATTTAAAAAACAGTTCAACCTGCCAACGGTTTTTGTATAGATAAGCAATCTGTTCAGCTGAGAGTTCAAAGTTATTTGAAAGAAAGACGAATGTTCTGTCTGATTCCTTATCATAAAACCGGACTTTTCGCAGCTTTTCCGGATAATCTTTGGATACGTAAAAGCCAGACAGTTTGCCAATCTGATCACTTTTAATCCCAGCTGTCTTGTTGCTCTTCCTTGGATACATGCAGTTAAATTGAAGGTTTGATTTTGCTCGTACTACAAAAAAAGCAGAATGCTGTGTAATCTTGTAAAGTCGTTGGTAATCAACGTAGCCTCGATCAAAAATGTAGTATGCTTCGGGCTCATATAAAAGATAGTCCATAGCATTAACATCATGAACGAGAGCAGGCGTAATGTGAATAAAAGCAGGAATTTGCGTGGTAACATCGAACAAGGTATTGATCTTAATACCGCCTTTGTTTTTGCGGAATTTGGCCCACCAAAATACGCTTAAACAAAGATCGATCGTGCTGGAGTCGAATGCATAAACCTGGCCTTTGACTTTAAAATCATCGCTTTTTCGTACTTTACGTGCTATAGCCACCAGGTGATAAGCAAATTCTTCAAATATTTTGCTATTCCTGTTTTCATTAGCTTTGGCGAGATTACTGCGAGTAACGCTTTTCCCAAAACCCAAGTGGTAGGATTTTCCTCCATGAGCACTAATGGCGACAATCAAATCTCGCAGACTATCACGGTTGGTAAGTTGACCAAAAACCATGCACAGCAGCTGATTCCAGCAGGTGAAGTGTTTTACGTATTTATTGCCGTTATGCTTTCTGACGAACTTGTCAAAGATCCTTTGAGGCAAAAACTCTACAATCTGAGCGAATACGTATTTTCCTTGATTCATGGTTACTCGTTTTTGAAGTAAACCTAATCAATTCAAATCGTCACCGCACTAAAAAGCTTTTAAAGCGTTAACTATCAATAAGTTCAAAGAACAACACTATATTTTTAATGGACACTTATGAT
>NZ_JAFIDN010000033.1 GCF_017921895.1 Natronogracilivirga saccharolytica | reverse complement strand
GGGTCAATTGCAATTGTTGGGGAGAAAGTTGAATCAAGCATATAGTTTGGAAAGGCGGAACAGAAAGAATTCGGTATCTGTCACACCACGTTGAATGGCACGAAACAGTTTCACTTTGGCATTGAAAGCTTCCGCAGCTGCATTAGTAGACCGGTGATAGTAGAAGTTCAAAATGGTCTGCAAGTGATTCTCAAAAGTATCCGCCACACGTTTAAACCCGTCCAGTTTCATCTTGTGTGATTCTTTTATCCAGTCTCGAAAAGCCAGTTCAGCCTTTTCTATGTCAGTAAACCGGTAGATATGAACCAGTTTCTGTACGTGCTCATAGGCGGTTTTCAACTCCGGAAATTCCTGAAACAGGAGTCCCATTCTCAGCCATTGGTTGTTGGTCCATTTCGAGGTGTGTTTGTACAGCCCGTATCGGCTTCGCGCCAGCAGTTGCTTTCGGGTGTCTCCGTTATGATATTCGGGTGGTATATAGCGTATTCCCTGCTTTTTTGCCTGTTTAACTGCCTCGTTTTCCTCTTCAATGGCCTGGCTACGAAATTCCACACGATGCTGTTGAACCACCTCATAGGCCAATTGCATGATATGGAAGCGATCGCTGACCAGCCGGGCATTGGGAAACAATTCTCGAACAGCCCGGGCAAGGTTGGAGGCCAGGTCCAGGGTCACCTCCTTTACTTTCTGCCGCTGGGCAAGCGGAATCCGACTCACATGCAAAACGATATCGTTGGTTTTGGTGCCGTGAATACTGGCCACCAGCGTACCTTTTCGCCCTTTGGCGGCCTTATTGGTTAAAAACGTGTACAACTCACCTTTGTTCAAACTCACCTCGTCTATGCTTAAGCGCTCACCAATATTCTCCGGAAAAACCAGATATTCCCGGCTGTGATGACGTTGCTCCCAGTCTTCATAGCCACTAACCTGCTTGTAATCGCGATACAACGTCCAGCTGCGAACCCCGTTGAGTTCGGCAATGGTTTTAATTGATTCGGTCCGGGTCTCCACCAGTATCTTTTAAAAAAGCCGAGAGTTCGGCGGTCATCTTCGTGCCCTCGGCAAGGTGTGAGTAATCGTTGGAAATAATACGCTTGGGATCTTGCTTATGTCGCCAGCGACGACGTTTGATATGCAGATAAACGAAGTTTCCACGAATGGGAAAGTCCACCAGGGTTTTGGCCTTGTGAAAGCCTTTACTCTCATATTCATTGGGATTGTAGCCCCTGGGAATCTGATTTTTCTCGGCAAGGTGAATGCGAATGAAGGGCCTGTCGTCTTTTTCGGTGCCTTGCTCGATCTTCTCGATATCAAAGTGATCCAGCAACCCTTTGGGCAGTATGAGTTCGAGTAGTTGTTTTTCCATCCTCAAGTATACTATATCTCATACTTCTCCCCAACTTTTGCAACTGATCCA
>NZ_JAFIDN010000032.1 GCF_017921895.1 Natronogracilivirga saccharolytica | reverse complement strand
TGCACGTTGAGCGTATAGATCCACCTCTTGAATTGACCATGAGCAGGTCAACCACACAAAATCCGGAGTATTTTATTACCAATCGTTGCGGTCAGGCAGCCTCATTCAAAGAGTCTGAGCCGGGACTATTGCATGTTGAGTAGGTTTTATCAAAAAGTTATTTCTGACTAAAAATGGGATCATGTTATGAGAAAACACAGTTACGCTACAATTACAATTTTATTTGCAGTGGTTGTAATGACCTCCTGCGGACTATTTGACAGTGACCCTACAACTTACACCCTGACTACTACCGCTTCACCATCGGAAGGAGGAACCATTATCCCATCGGATGGTGAATATGAGGATGGCGAACAGATCAATTTGCGTGCCGAGGCCAACGAAGGCTGGCAATTTGTACGCTGGGAGGGTGATCTGAACATGACCGTCAATCCGGTAAATCTGCGTATTGAAGAAAATTTGATGGTCATTGGCCATTTCGAAAGGCGTGAATACCCGTTAAATATCACCATAGAGGGCGAAGGAAGTGTTCAGGAGGAAGTAATCCAACAAAAAACGGCCGACTATGAGCATGGGACACTTGTCCGGCTTACGGCCGTTCCCGATGAGGGTTGGTTTTTTGTGGAGTGGAGCGGTGATGTTGAGGGAGGGGACAGATCTGTTGAAATTACCGTGGATGAGGAGAAGAGCGTGACGGCAAACTTTGAGCAGGAAGACAATGGCAACGGATCCGGGGACACCGAAACCGAAGTTGTCGAGGTCACCAATCCTGAGACGGGTCGCACCTGGATGGACCGTAACCTGGGGGCCAGCCGTGCGGCGACGTCGTCTACGGATTCTGAGGCCTACGGCGATTTGTACCAGTGGGGTCGCGGTGCCGACGGACACCAGAAGCGCAACTCTCCTACTACTTCCACATTGAGCAGCTCCGACCAGCCGGGCCATGGCAGTTTTATAACAAGTAGCAGTGATGCCAATTGGGATTGGCGCAGTCCACAAAACGATGATCTGTGGCAGGGGGTAAACGGGATCAACAATCCATGTCCGGCGGGCTACCGGTTGCCAACTGAGGCAGAGTGGAATGCTGAAAGAAACAGCTGGAGCAGTAACAACGCATCCGGCGCACTCAACTCTCCACTGAAACTGCCCCTGGCGGGCTTCCGCCACTACAGCAGTGGTTCGCTCTTCGATGTCGGCTCCTACGGCGACTATTGGTCAAGTTCTGTATCTGGTAGCGACGCTCGGCGCCTGGTCTTCGATAGCAGCTTTGCCAGCATGGGCAGCGACATTCGGGCGATCGGAGTCTCTGTGCGTTGCACTAAGGATTAACACCACTTTGACACTTTGCCTGACCGTTCCGCAGGACGGGCAGGCGCACCAAACCCGCGTAAGCGGGTCGGATTTATAAACCAACTTCAGGGATAGAAACTATGAAAAAAACAGCTTTGGTATGGTTAGCCTTACTTGTGATCGTGAGTGGTTGCGGCATATTTGGCTCGGACAAGGAAGATGA
>NZ_JAFIDN010000031.1 GCF_017921895.1 Natronogracilivirga saccharolytica | reverse complement strand
ACTCAACTTTCGGAGTTCATACTAATCCCTTCCTGTTCATTAGGAAAGGCTTGTAACCATGGATGAGTCTGGTAAAACCTGCCTACCAGCTCAATAACCTGCACTAACAAATACCCTTGGCCTTGACGTGCAATCAACTGCAGTACTTCCAGCAAGACCAGCTGAATGCACACATGGACGGTCAGCATCTGTAGTTCTCGGACATAGGCTTGAAATAACCCCGGTATCGTCCGCTCATCGCTGCACTGCCGCCGGTAATACTCCAACATCATATAACGCAGTAAAACGATACTTGTGTGAGCAATCTGGGCGGCATAGCTGCGAACCTGAAACTCACGGGCCAGTCCGAGCTGTTGCTTGGTTTGCTTGAAAAAGACCTCTATGGCCCAGCGTTTGGCATAAATGCGGCAGATTCTCTCCGGGGTAAGCGAGGTATCGGTGCTGGCCAGTGCCAGCCATTGCTCGGGATTGCGCCGGTCGCACAGGAATACGATGCGCACCCTGGGTCCGCTGAGCATATCCACAACTATCGAACCAAGGATCTGGTGCTCATTTGATTTTTTGGAGCGCTTGCGCCCAGCCACCTTCTCATATAGCCCTTTGAGCTGATAAATACGCTTGCCATGGCGAAAGCTGATTTTCCCGGAGTTCTTCAACATACAAACCACCGGCAGGCGCTGGCTGAGCTTATGCAACAGACCTGCATGTGCAAACCAGCTGTCAAAGACCAGGTAGTCCGCCGGTACAGTGGCTTTCAAGGCCCGGTCCAGCATATTCAGTGCCTGGTCGGTTGCTTTGCTGGTAGCCGCCACGCACCGCCGACCCAAATGAGTTCTCAGATCCACCTCGGGTTGTTCTCCCAATCGTTTGTTGGTATCACTGTTGGTGAGCAATTCAAAGTCCACAGGCACCAGGCTGTGTCCATCACTCCATGCCATGGTCAACATGCGATAGCCCCGATACCAGCTATGACTGCTATGATCATATTGGCGTCCCAGATATTCCACTTTCTTACTGCGATCGCGTTTATACGGACTGTCATCGACAATCAGAACCCGGTCTTGCGAGGTCGAAGTCAGTGGTTGGAGCTCTTCTATTAGCCGTAGTGAGACCATCAAGACTAACATTCTCCAGTTATAGGTGGTTTGCCCCAGAAAGTCATAAAATGTGCTTCGATGGGGAAGGCCATCTGAGGCCCGTTGAAGTTGATAGACGCGTAAATCGGAAAATGGCAGAACAAGGAGTAACTGCAGCAACCACCCCGCCGCAATGCCGGACCGTTTTTTTATTCCGGCCTGACGAAGCGTCTTGCCCGGACAAAATTGCTTGACCCATGCCGAAAGCCAGGTGATGTTTTTGATCGTACATATTTGTAACTTGGTATCCATGAGAATAAGTTCTAACTGGTTGTATTCTAATTGTTTAGAGCACTTTTAAAATACAAAAACCAGAGGACTTATTCTCTTTTATTTTATTGATTTACAATAAGTTACCGCTTTATTTAACTGTTGTTCTGAACTCCGAAAGTTGAGT
>NZ_JAFIDN010000030.1 GCF_017921895.1 Natronogracilivirga saccharolytica | reverse complement strand
GCTATATTTTACCGCAAGAGCACACCTTGATAATGAAGAACGGGCTGCCAGACAGCATTTTGTGACAGCGTCAGGGCAAACTGTGCATATTTTTGATAATAATCGGATAAATTCACGGAATCAGGTAATATTTATAAAAAATGAAAGTTTGCAGATTAGAGGATTAGAGATATATGATTTGCAATACAAGTACACTAGGAGTGTGATATCTGTCAAATGCAATTGAAGAAGAAAAAAAATGTTAGTACTATCCATTGTTACCTCTTCACGTTGTCAATGGCTGTTTCTCCAATATCATTTAAATCAACAGGAACTCCACTGTGCTTACTAAACAGATAGGGTGGTCATAACCTATTAAAAATATATTGCATATTGTGAAGAATAGATATAAAAAGGTATTTATTGAATATAAAGTACAAAAATCAGACAATTAAATAAATTATGAGAAATACTAAAATCATAGAGATTGATATAAACAAAAATAAGGATAAGATAACAAGGTGTTTTACGCATATAATAAATCTATTTAATAAAAATAATATAGTATACTGGATAGAATATGGTACTCTCTTGGGAGCTGTACGAGAAGGAGGATTTATACCATGGGATTCGGAAATAGATATTGGGATATGGTATGATGATTACAAAAAACATGCTAAATACATAGATGAAGAATTAAAAAGCATGGGCTTTATAATTGATAAAACATCAAATGATAGGGTAAAGTTAATTCATAAAGATATAATGAATGGAGCATATACAATTGACATACATACATATCACTTTAATGATAATTATGCATTTGTGAGTTATAATGTGGACAAATGGAGTATCTTAGAGCGAATAGTTAAATTCGTTACAAAAAACAATAAATGGAATAAGTATCCGTATTACGAAGCATCAAAAATAATAAAATTAATAATGGATAAAGAAGGTATTATATCTGATAAGTATTATATAGTTGATGACTCAAAATATGACAAGCACTTGTTTAGGGTAGGGGTAGATAAGAAACGATTGCACAGCAACAAAAAGAAAAATAGTATAAATTATATATTATTATTAGTGAAAAAACTAACATACTATATATGTAAAATAAATATTATTTATAGGATTAGTAAAAATATGGAAGAAAAATATATAAGAAAAAATAAAAAAAAAATGTGTAAAAATAATGATAAACAAGCGATACCAATAAGATATTATAAAAACTTGACGCATGTGTCATTTGAAGGTATAGATGTGCTAGCGCCTAAGGATTATTACTCTTACCTTGAAGAAGTGTATGGTAAAGAATGGTATATAAGAAATAGTAAGTGGCACAGATCACAAAATAAAATTAATAAAAAAGAAAGTCAAATAATGTGAAATGTACTACTCTATAAAAGAGTATAAAAATGTAAAAAAAAAGAATAGAAAGCTAATGTAGCAGAATATAAGCAAAAAAAAAAGCATAAAAAACTGTTGGAAACATACAATAGATATCAGAACAAATGAATGGCGGTTTCAAGTTTCTAACGCAACATTTCCAACAAATGGAGATCTTGCGCTATGGAAACACACAAACGACTCACCCACTATGATCGTGAACGAATCGCATCGTTGCTTCTTCTGGACTACAAGCCGGCACAAA
>NZ_JAFIDN010000029.1 GCF_017921895.1 Natronogracilivirga saccharolytica | reverse complement strand
TACCAGAATCCGTGAGTTAAATTGGAAAAAAATACAATAACATCAAGTATTTCATGAGTTTATCTGATTTTGTATCTTCACCCAACAGGTGAAACAAAGAATCGAAAGACATAGATGGTCATGGATATTGAGTTTCAGCTTACCTCCACGCCTATCACCTCCACAGCCGGCCTGGCTTTTATCGGAGATCATTTGAAAGAGACCAAACTTTCCCGTCATCTGAGCAGTGTCTGCCCGCATGTTCGAAAATCCGGTCGCATTGCCGATATCGACGTAGCCAAATCCATGATCGGACTGCTTTGCCTCGGCAAACCCGATTTTGATGCCATCGGCGAATACCGTGATGAGCCGTTTTTCACCCGCAGCCTGGGTCTGTCCCGTCTGCCGTCGCCGGAAACCCTGCGGCAACGTATTACCTGCTGGCCGGAAAAAACACGCCATGTCTGGCGGGATTTCAACATTCGCCAGCTTCGGCGAAACAAAAAGTTCCTGACCGAAAAGATCCATGGCCGCCGCTATGCCGCTGTTGACGTCGATGTCTCGCCGATGGATAATTCGGATACCAAAAAAGAAGGCGTCTCGTGGACCTACAAGAAGTTCGACGGTTATGCGCCGATCTTTGCCTATATAGGTCCCGGATTTATGCTGAACAACGAGCTGCGTCCCGGATCGGCTCACAGCAATCATGAGGGTACGGGACAGTGGATTGCCCAAACGCTGCAGATGGCCCGCAACATCACCGATGCCCCGATGCTGTTTACAGCCGATTCGGGCAACGACAGCACCGATAATGTGGAGATATTGCGAGAGCAACCGAACACCGATTTTATTCTCAAACGCAATCTGCGCAAACAGGATCCGGCTGAGTGGCTGGCTCTGGCCAAGGAGCAGACCGGTGAGGAAAACTACGAGGAGGTCGATATTGGGGCGCGGGCCTGGTATGGAGAGGAAGATGTAGTTCTGCCGGGTCAGGACGATGTCCCGGAAGACAGTAAAGTCAAACAGCGTGTGGTATTCCGGGCTACCGAGCGGTTTGCCCGCCCGAATGGGCAGTATTTGTTCGGCGATGAGATCAACATTGATGCCTACTGGACCTCGCTGGACTGGACTCCGCAGCAGGTTCAGGCCTTTTATCAAAGACGTGGCACCAGCGAGCAGTACCACAGCGAATTGAAAAGCGATATGGACCTGGAGCGCCTGCCGTCGGGCAAAATGGCGACCAATCAGCAGGTTTTGGATCTGGCCATGATCGCCTACAACCTGCTTCGCATGTTGGGGCGGCAAATGCTCGAGACCGGACTGGTGCCGGGCCGCAAGGCGCGCAGCCGGCGATTGCGTCTGCGCACGGTCATGCAGAATCTGATGTATATGGCCGGGCGTCTGGTGCGTCATGCGCGTCGCTGTACTTTGCATATTTTTAAAGGTCATGGCTGGGCATTACCGGCCTTAGCCCTGGCGCGAAGCCCGGATTGAGCGGAAGAGCCCCGGAAAGCCGTTTGCCAGGACAATCGAAGAATTTGGATATACAAACCATGGGATCGGTGTCTGCGTTGTTCGCAATAAGCAACTGATAAACATAATTATGCAAGGATTTTAGGGCTTTTTTGTCGATTTTCCCGGTCCATTTATCTGCGCAAATGGATGGAATAAAATTTTTTTCGGTATTTTCCACCCAGGAAATTGAAAAAGAGTGTTAACTCACGGAATCAGG
>NZ_JAFIDN010000028.1 GCF_017921895.1 Natronogracilivirga saccharolytica | reverse complement strand
AATGTCCATAACTATCCAAGTCTTTCGATTCTTTGTTTCACCTATTGGGTGAAGATACAAATTTAGCTAAACATATGAAAGACTTGATGTTACTGTAATTTTTCTAATTTAACTCACGGATTCTGGTATCATTTTAAATAAAATGAAAAAAATACTTATTCAAAAAAGCGATATTAAAAGTAACTCTTGGAAAAAAATAGCCGAAAAAGAGAATATTGGTAAACTATTTCCAATTAAAAAAAGTGCAGTTTACATGCCCTTTGTTTTGCTTCAACACATTTTATTACAGGAAAAGCCATATGCAATAATAGTTAGATATCTAAATGATTACCAAAGTTTAGCAAAAACGTTAATTCGTCTTAATACTGATATTACAACAGTAATAATCGCAAAAGTATTCTGTGTTAAATTGTATTGGATGTGCCACAATGTTGACAATGAGACTGTGTCATATTATCCATACATTACAAGACTAAGAAGAACTGTAGTAAAAAAAGCTTCAGAAAAAATATTTGTAATGGATAAAATGTTGATAGAATATGCAGAAAAAAAACTCAATATTAGCAGAAATAAGATATATGACATTAGTTTTGGCAGGACTGATTATCTCGAAAAAATAAATATATGTAATGATAAGTGTGTGGCAGTTATTGATGATATTAATAAATGGAAAAACAACAAAATAAAAAAAAGAAAGGGGGGTGTGTGTTGTGGGATGTGGATTGGAAATGTCGAAAAAAAGAATATTGATGGGTTGTATACAATTATGGAAATAATCAGTAAAAATAAAAATGTTTCATATTGTAATGATAAGATAGTATTTGTAGTGATTGGTCCAGTTGGAAAAAAAATAAATAATGAGTTGTATACTAAATTAAAATATAGTGATGATATCAAATTAATTGATGAATTTATTAGTATACCTCCAAGTATGTGGAATGATATAGCAGATTTTATATTTAAGCCAAATGATGATTTATCTGTTAATTTAACATTGTACAATGCTGCATTAGCAGAAATTCCAATTATTAGTAAAAAAAGAACATTTGTTTCAAAAATGATAGAATATTATAATATAGGATACTCACTATGTTATGAAAACATAGAAATAAAAAATATAGTTCATAAAGTTAAAAATTGGGAAACTTATAAATCAAAAAAATTTATAAAAGAAAAAAATTGGATATATGGAGCAAAAAAGATATTTGAATAAATAAAAGGTTCAAAGAGCTTTAACTCAACTGTCGCAGTTGATGTTTAAGTGATTGTTGGTCAATAAGCTTACGCGGATCATATTGCTAAAATCCTGTATTCGCTGGGAAAAATTGTTCAAAATGACTATCCCCTTAATCTGTGAGTTGTTGGTTTAAAATAATCATAAAATCAATTATACCATGTGTTTAGCGATATTCGTATCTTCACCTAACGGGTGAAAACACGGACTAGAATCGCTATTGTCATGGCCAAATTCCATTTTGAACTTACCTCCACGCCCATCACTTCCCATGTCGGCCTTGCTTTTGTCGGACAGGCACTTGACGAGAAAAAGCTGGCCAATCATCTGGCCAGCGTCTGCCCAAAACAGCGTCTGCCCAAAACGACGCAACGGCGGACTGGTTAGTGACATGGACAACGTCAAAGCCATGATCGGGCTGATCTGTCTTGGAAAACCATTTTTTGACGCCATCGCCGAATACCGCGATGAGCCCTGGTTTGCCATGGCACTGGGCCTGC
>NZ_JAFIDN010000027.1 GCF_017921895.1 Natronogracilivirga saccharolytica | reverse complement strand
TAGGCGTAGAGTTCCGCTTTTAGTGGTATCTATTTACTGGCCGGTTAACTACAATGCAGATTCAGATAAACCACTTCGAACAAACCATAACCAAAGTAACAAGCAACTTCATTAACTACCGTTAAAACTAAGGATTTATCAGTAGTGTCCAATTAAAAGTCGAAGAGCCCCAATTGGTTAGGGTTTGACTCTATTGGTTCTGTGAGTTTAGGGTTCAAAAATAGCTTTTTAAAAGTCATACGCTCCAATAACGAGACACTGAGCACTTGCATCATCGTGCGTAAATTGACGTTAAAATCATATGTTTTATGGATGATTATCAAGATCATATAAGTACAAACAGCCGTCCAGATCTGGGTTTTGACGGCATTGATGCTTTGTCCGTAAAACGCCTGGTTATTCCGGACAAGCTGACCCCCCATTCCGGAGCAAAGTGACCCCCATGGGCATGGCAGTGATTAGCTCAAGGCAATGACAAAATTACAGTTTTTTTCTCATGCTTTCACCTTTTAATTCAATTCGGTGCGAAGTGTGTATTAACCGGTCCAGAATGGCATCGGCAATGGTTTGTCCGCCAATGACATCATACCAGCTGGCTACAGGCACTTGACTGGCAATGATCGTTGACATACTGCGATGGCGATCTTCAATAATCTCGAGCAAATCCAGACGCTGCTGAGCCTCCAGGGGTTGCAGGCCGAAGTCATCTATAATCAAAAGCTGCGTTCGTGCGATTTTATCCAGCATCTTCAGAATGGTTCCATCGGTGCGTGCCAGCAGCAATTGATGTGAAAGTTTATGCATGTTGAAGTAGGCTACTTTGTAGCTGAGCTGACAAGCCTGATGCCCCAGGGCCGATGCCAGGAACGATTTTCCTGAGCCTGTCGGACCGCTGATAAGGACCGACTCGCCTTTGGCGATATACTGCCCGTCGGCCAACACGGCAATGGTGTTTCTATCCAGGCCACGTGAGGCTTTATAGTGGAGTTCTTCGAGATTGGCCTGGTATCGGAATCGGGCGGCCTTGCGCAGCCGTTGCACCCGGCGCTGATCACGTTCGAGCTTTTCGGCATCCAACAGGAGCTTGAGGCCATCGAGCAGGGAAAGCTCCTGGTAGGATCGTGTTTCCAGCAACGATTGCCAGCTTTGATGCATCCCGTGCAAGCGCAATTCAGACATGGCGTGTTCAATATCGGAAGTATTCATAATAAACAGATCGTTAATAGTTCAGGGTTTTTGGTAGTAGGTTTTCCCGCGGATGTTGTTGTGTTCGGGCAGCCGGGCAGGTTTGGGCGATGAAGCAGGGGTCAGATCCGACACTCCGTTTTGGATCAGCCGCTTGACGAAGCTATAGGTGGGCTCATTGACCGAAAGAGCGATTTTGGCAGCTCTGAGCAGTGGTACTTTGCCGACCTTGCGTGACAGGGCTAAAATCCCGTCACAGCTGCGATAGGCCTGTTCGGGATGAACCCGTTTGGCGATAATGCACTCGATCAGTTCAACGGCCTCGTCTCCGATGCCCCTGGCCTGGTCGCGATACCAGTCCAATGCCGCCCAGATTGCTCACACAAGTATCGTTTTACTGCGTTATATGATGTTGGAGTATTACCGGCGGCAGTGCAGCGATGAGCGGACGATACCGGGGCTATTTCAAGCCTATGTCCGAGAACTACAGATTCTGACCGTCCATGTGTGCATTCAGCTGGTCTTGCTGGAAGTACTGCAGTTGATTGCACGTCAAGGCCAAGGGTATTTGTTAGTGCAGGTTATTGAGCTGGTAGGCAGGTTTTACCAGACTCATCCAT
>NZ_JAFIDN010000026.1 GCF_017921895.1 Natronogracilivirga saccharolytica | reverse complement strand
TGCTCGATCTTCTCGATATCAAAGTGATCCAGCAACCCTTTGGGCAGTATGAGTTCGAGTAGTTGTTTTTCCATCCTCAAGTATACTATATCTCATACTTCTCCCCAACTTTTGCAACTGATCCATATCTAATTGAACAAACTCTCATAAGTTACATACTTAGCCTTTATAATTCAGCTGTATAGACACAGTATATTGAGAAATATCTATATGTTCCTAGAAATAAAATCTTCTATTATAGTACTGATTTGGCCAGTACCACTTTGAAATACTTCTGGTTGAAAATAATGTATATTTGAAATCACATTATCCAATTTTCCGATGTCATATACAGCCATTATATAGCCTTTCTTTTCAAAAACCCTTGTTATCTCAAGTTGATGATCATCTAAATGTTCGTTAAACTTATGTAGTCTAGGAACTACAATAACTTTTTTCTTTAATTTTAATGCACTTGTTATAGAACCTGTTCCACCATGTGATATTATAATTTCTGCATCAACTTGTTCCTTAAAATATTCATCTTCATTTAAGTATCTAACAATATTTCCAGATTTTGGAATATAATCAGAACCACCTATCTGAATTGTTGAATCCGTTCTAAGTAAATTATTATTTATGGCTTGTTCAACATGTTTCAACAACCTATAAAAACCACTTTTCCCAGTACCAATTGTTACAAATGCTTTCAATATATACTACCTCCATATACTGCTTTTGGATAAAACTTTTCTAGTTCTTTCCATTGAATAATAAATAAATCTGAAATATAATATGCTAACTTACTTGCCCTCCCAGGTTTATTTACTTTAGCAAAACTTTCAATCCAAACAACCTTCTTACCAAATAATTTACATATTATACATATTGGCAATGCAGAACTTGAACCGGTACTTATTACAAAATCTGGCTTCTCCATTAAAAAGACATATATAGATTTAATAAAGTTAAGCGAAAATAAAATAAATGTTACAGGCCATACCAAGTATGACATTTTAGATCTATTTATATATGTTTCAAGTGTGTAGTTATAATAGTGCCTTGCTCCCAATTTTTTGGTCATATTTATCTCATCTTTTTTAATAAAATAAAAAAAATCATACTTATTATACAATTCGGTAAGTTGAAGGGCTTGCTGACCATGACCGCCACTAGAATAAGCAACACATATTTTAATATCACTTTTTACTTTATTCATGTTATTTATACTTAATATTTGAGTCTTTTATATTCATTATTTCTTTTAGCATATTCCCCATTCTATTTTTCCAGTTATGCTTTACCAGTGCTTCATTATGTGCATTCAAGCCGACTCTTTGCCTTTCTGTTTTGTTATTTAATAAATAATTCATCTTATTAATTAAGTCTCTATTATTTCCTGCTTCATAAATATAACCATTAACTTTGTGCTTGATAATATTAGAAGTTTGCCCCACATTACTAGCCAGTATTGGAACACCCAAAATCATGTATTCAAACAATTTAGTAGGTGATCCAATTTCTGCTAATGAACCTTTTTTTGTTGGTAACAATAAAATATCGTTTGAACGATTAACTAATTTTGTAATACGTTTATTATCATATTTACCCATTAGATATATATTCGTATTTTCTATTACTTTTTTTTTAATATCAGAATAATACTTCCCCCCACCATATATTGCAAGTTCTATATTTTTCTTTTTTATTTCATTAAATGCATTTATTATTTCATCATAATCATAATACCCATTTATGCCACCCATATAAACAAATCTTGTTGCTTTATTTTCATATTTATTTGCAATCTCTACATTATGTGTAGCATTTGGTATTGTTATCACATTGTTTATATTGTCTTCTTTTATTCTCTTTTTTTGCACTTCGCTTACGACATAAACATAATCATATCTTTTTATTATTATATTTTCAACTACTTTAATCCATTGCTTAAATATTTCTATGTCATAATGATCTGCACCAAAACTATTCAATTCCAATACGGATTTGACCCTATTCTCCTTACATATTCTTGCTGTTTTGATAGTTAACAAAGGATTTAAAAATCCATATCTCAACATAAGAATATCACATTCTTGAATTCTTTCTTTAATCTTTAATAATAGTTTTTTTCTCCAAACTATCTCACTAATATAATTATTTTTTTTTGCTGGTATTGTTATCAATTTTAATTTATTATTTTTAGGCATATATTTATCACTACCAGGCCCTGTTATTAACTCAACTTCACAGTTGTTTTTAAGCAGACCATCAACAATACCCATTGCATGAACAACACTACCAGAATATCCTTTAGTAAAAAAATTACTTTTACCACATACATAAATAACATTCATACCTGATTCCGTGAATTTATCCGATTATTATCAAAAATATGCACAGTTTGCCCTGACGCTGTCACAAAATGCTGTCTGGCAGCCCGTTCTTCATTATCAAGGTGTGCTCTTGCGGTAAAATATAGC
>NZ_JAFIDN010000025.1 GCF_017921895.1 Natronogracilivirga saccharolytica | reverse complement strand
GGCGGACTGGTTAGTGACATGGACAACGTCAAAGCCATGATCGGGCTGATCTGTCTTGGAAAACCATTTTTTGACGCCATCGCCGAATACCGCGATGAGCCCTGGTTTGCCATGGCACTGGGCCTGCAGCGATTGCCATCGCCGGAAACCTTGCACCAGCGTATTCAAAGCTTTCCGGAAAAAACCGGCCGGGTTTGGCGCGATTTTACCACGCGTCTGCTGGCCGCAAACCCCGGCCTTTTGGGCCAGAAGATCCATGGCCAGACCTGGACGGTTATTGACTCCGACGTCTCGCCCATGGATAACTCCGACAACCAAAAAGAAGGCGTTTCGTGGACCTATAAGAATTATGCCGGCTATGCGCCCATGTTCGGCTATATCGGCCCGTATGGGCTGATGCTCAATAATGAGCTTCGTCCCGGATCGGCCCACAGCAACTGCGCCGGAACCGCTGATTGGTTCGATCAGACTCTGAAGATGGCTGGGCGCGTGAGCCCGCACCGCCGGTTGATCGTCGCCGATTCGGGCAACGACAGCGCCGAAAACCTGGAGGTTTTTCGCCGGCACGCCGATACCGATTTTCTCGTCAAGCACAATCTGCGAAACGATGATCCGCAACAGTGGCTGGACATGGCCAAAGAGCAGACGGGTGAACAAGAGTATGAGAAGCTCGACCGCGGTGCCTGGGCCTGGTATGGGGAGCGGGAAATGGTCCTTCCGGGTCAGCAGAACGTGGATGATGAGCAAAAGGTTACACAACGCGTGGTGTTCCGGGCCACCGAACGCTTTGCCCACCCTGACGGGCAGTGCATCAGCCCCCATCTGGTGATGATTGATGCCTACTGGACCTCGCTGGACTGGACGCCGGAGCAGGTTCATGCATGTTACAACCAGCGCGGCACCAGCGAACAGTATCACAGCGAGTTGAAAAGCGATATGGGCGTGGAACGCCTGCCGTCGGGCAAGTTTGCGGCTAATCAGCAGATCCTGGACTTGGCGATGATTGCCTTGATCAACGTCAACTATTTTTCCGTTTCGTGTTGCCTCAAGTAAAAACCTTACTATCGAATGGCTGCATTAAACGGAATCCGGTTCCAGAATGATACCAATTTCTTCGGTAATTTTTTTGATCTGCTCCATTCGCAATTCTTTAATCCTGCGTTGTAGAGTACGTAGTTGACCGTTTTTGAACTTACCCGGATATTTTATCTGTATACTTCGGAATAGGGATTTAGCATCCAGGTTAGGATTTTGTTGAAAGGCGATAATTATCTCATGTTTGATATCTTTGAATGGATCTGGACGAGTCAGCCAATTGTGGTTAACCAGATGATATTTCCCACTTCTTTTGGTCTTCCGGAAAATACGGTTGGTATTGTCTAAAGTGCTGATTTCTTTATGGGTATTATTGCCATTCCGTCTTCTCTTGGGAACAGCATGATTGATACTGTCGCCATTTGGGACGACATTTTGGCTTGTTGTCTGTTTTCCATTTAATTGTTTATGCAACGCATCAGAAGCTGAGCTTATCCAGGCTCTTTGCCATAATAAATCCTGTTTTTCAGCTATTTGCATAAGCAGTTTCACCGGATCCAGTGAATGGTATTGTTGTTTGAGTTCTTTTTTAACCTTATCTGAAATTTCCGGACTTACCTGAATACGTTGATAGGGAGTTTTTGCTTTATCGTACGTCTTGCTGACTTTGCTGCCGTCGCGCTCCTTAGCGATGAGTTTCATTGACGGCTGGAAAAAATTCACATAAAGCCTGATCAATTTATATAGATCGGCGAATCGACGACAACTTTCCATACCTTCAAAACGGTCATAACCAACAAATCGGCGAACTACCTGGCAGTTTTTCTGTTCTACATGACATTGATCATTCTTTTTGTAAGCTCTAGATCGGGTAAAGGTTACCTGCTCATCACGGCAATAGTTGATCAGGGATCGATTCAAAAACTCGGTGCCATTATCCGTATCCAAGCCCTTCAGGGCGAAAGGGAAACGTTTCCGGGTAGTTTTGATGGCACTCAGTGCCATTTGTTGATCACGGTATGGTATTGGAGTAGGTTCGGTCCAACCGGTGGCAATATCTGTCATTACAAGCGTATGAACATAGCTGCCTTGAACCGAAGTACCACAATGGGCCACCAGGTCAGCTTCAATAAATCCGGGTTCGGTCTCCTTCCAGTCAAAAAAAGTTCGAACGGGTATATTTCGTTTGAGCAGGAAACCACTTCTTGTAGTGGAAAGTCCACGAATTCGCTTAGAGTTTCTTGATTTTGCCAAAATGCGATCTACAGTTGCCGGACTGATACTCAAGAGTCGTGAACGAACGTGCGGAGATAACTTTAAATGATTATACCGGGTCAACACCTCAATTAGTTCTGGAAGATAAGGCACCAGGCGCTTACTGCAGATCCGATTAGATGCCTCCCAGATCTGTATGAGTGCTTTCTGAACTTCGTCATCGTATTTTATGCTTTTAGCGGGCCTTTTGGGTATAACTTTCGCCTTTTGTAACGGTTTAAATTTCCGGAGCAGCAGGATGGCGTATTTTCGATGGTATCCTGTGGCTGCAGTAAATTCATCTAAAATCTTCATTTTAGCGGTTCTATTCACCTTGTAGTAACGCAAGGCTACACTCAAAACCAACTCTTTACGTGCATTGTAAGTCATTAAAAGCCCCATTTTGTTTACCCACTGAATTTAAGTTTCTGTCAGTAGGTAAGATTTTAGTTGAGGCAACCATCATGCGAAAGTAAGATTTTGGATGAGGCAATGCGGAAGGAATTATTAATGTCGTCAATCATTGCCTACAACCTGTTGCGTCTTATGGGCCAGAACATGCTGCGTAGCGGTCTGGTACCCCGGCGCAAAGCCCGCAGCAGTCGGTTGCGTCTGCGAACCGTGATGCGGAATCTGATGTATATGGCTGGGCGCCTGGTGCGTCATGCCAGAAGGACGGTGATCCGGATCTTCACAGGTCATGGCTGGGCCCGGCCGGCTCTTGCCCTGGCGCGAGGCCCTGATCTTTAAGTTGGATGACTCGAAAAACACGACGATTGCTTTCAAAACCGGGGAGCCAGCATAGACTGGAAGCTGGAACTGTGTCAGGATTGTACGATTAAAGTCTTTTTTTTCTTACTTAGTGCTATATTTTACCGCAAGAGCACACCTTGATAATGAAGAACGGGCTGCCAGACAGCATTTTGTGACAGCGTCAGGGCAAACTGTGCATATTTTTGATAATAATCGGATAAATTCACGGAATCAGGTA
>NZ_JAFIDN010000024.1 GCF_017921895.1 Natronogracilivirga saccharolytica | reverse complement strand
GCAAGGATTTTAGGGCTTTTTTGTCGATTTTCCCGGTCCATTTATCTGCGCAAATGGATGGAATAAAATTTTTTTCGGTATTTTCCACCCAGGAAATTGAAAAAGAGTGTTAACTCACGGAATCAGGTTATTATTCAAGAGTTAAGCTGTTTTGAAAACAATCGTCTATATAGATGGATTTAATTTTTATTATTCAACTTATTATTCAAGAGTTAAGCTGTTTTGAAAACAATCGTCTATATAGATGGATTTAATTTTTATTATTCAACTTATAGAAATCCAAGGAAGAGAGAGGCAAATAGTTATAAGTGGTTAGATTTCAAAAAACTATTAAATAACTTGCTACATGATAAACACGAGATAGTTGCTATAAAATATTATACTGCAGACGTATCTGGTAAAAATGATCCCGACCAACCAACGAGGCAACAGACCTACTTAAGAGCACTTAAAGCATATATTCCGGAATTAGAAATACATAAAGGAATGTTTTTAACGTCAGAAAAATATATGCCTAAAGTAGATGGATCCGGAAATGAGTTGATTTTGTATACTGAAGAAAAAGGGTCGGATGTTAATTTGGCAGTGCATTTATTGAATGATGGGTATAAAGATTTATACTCATGTGCCGTACTATTATCAAATGATGGAGATTTAAGGGAGGCCCTAAAATTAACGAAAAATGAATTAGGAAAAACAATCGGATGGATTCTTCCAAAGTGGACAAATATACGTTCGAACGAACTTCGACACTATACTGATTTTTATCGAAGTTTTGGATTACAAAAATTGATTGATGCTCAATTACCCTCAACCATCCCGGGTACAAATATCAGAAAACCAGATAGATGGAACATATAAACTTGTGAATTTTGGGGAGGTCATTTGACACAGACTCCTATTTGTCATCGCTTTTGGTATAGATATAGCTGAACGAATATTTTTTATTCTTTGCATACTTATTCGGCCATTTCAAAAAGATACCTTTCTTTCAAATAACTTTTCCAAGCCTTAATCTCATTATCCCCCTGCAGACAGTTTATATAATCCTCAAAAGTACAGCCACGAATACCATCCTGTGCTGTTGGTATTAGATGGTCTCGGTACTGCGTCAGTGCGTGCGTGAAATGATGGTTACCGGCCGGATACAACGTTGCAGACACAAACTTGTCAATGTCCCTGTTCCTAACCATTGCTAATCCGAGCAGATGATTTCTCCAGACTTGGCGGAGGTCATCCGTTGTCAGTTCATCACACCCGCTCATGGCAAACATACCGGACTCCCGTGTTGTAACCCAGTATGTGGACTGATGATCATGCACTCGTCTGGCTTCGGAGGGCCCTATCCTGTACCCGCGCTCCGTGTACTTTACTTCAATACCCAGGCCTATCAGACTCCCGTTTTCATCTCGTCCTTGAATGTAAGCATCGAAAGAAGTCAGGTCATCCAAGTACTCTTCTGCTGGCGAAGGCGCCCATTCAAGCTTCATTTGGATTGACTGGCTTAGTTCCAACCCGAAAGCCTCGCTTAGAACATGCTTCATCAGGGCAGGCCTACAGGCAAGTGGAGCCAGCATATTAAATGGTATGTGCTCACTTCTCAATAGATCAGCATCGCGCTTTTTGGAGTAGACAGGGTATCTTTCCCTCAAAGCCTCTCTGACCCCAAGCTCATCGTAGTAATTAAGCAGCGCACGCCCGTCAGCCTCTGTAATCCTATTACCGTAATCCTGGTAGTAGACTTTAAGGAATTTCGCGCGGTACTTGGACTGGTGTAGCCTTGCAGCCGCTTTGAACGGATCGTCTTGTTTGTACTGTGGGCCTATGTCCATAGTCATTTGAATGATACAGGTTCCGGTTTTAACCTGATATGATCAACATCTTAAAGTACATTGAAGGACTTGCAACCATATTTATAATTGCAACTCGATTTCCAGCCGGCAATGGTCACTTGGTCCCCAGTCATAGGATACTTTTTGTCTTAACATGGCTGTCGGCTTAAAATCGGAAGATAAATTTATCGCGAAGGCTCAGACCAACCATATACTTTATTTGATCGATCAAAGCTTACTTGAGGGCCACCTGGGTAGTCCCAATACCAAAAAGTCAGTGTGCCTCCGGCATTGACCTTCTCCGGTTCACCCAGTAGTTCTTCAACCTGTTGCATAGTCATTCCCCTTTGCAGTTGACGCCAATTACGAAGTTCTTGCCAGTTTCCTTTAGCTGCAACTGGTTGCCCACTCTCCTGTTGCCCTTGGACAATTGTTTCCAACTCAATAATCCGTTGCTGAAGTGAAGCTACTACCTGTTCTAATTCAGTGATTCGACTATCAAGCTCTTTGTTATTATTTTGTTGGCCTAAGACTTTTTGAGAAAAACATAGAAAGACCAATAAAACAAATATATGTGCTAGTTTCATATCTTTTACATTATTAATAAAAGTCTTATTCATAACTATAGAATCAGATTTTGTGGATTAATTACAATATTGTGCCATTAAATCATGTGCAACTTCATTCCCTAATTGTGTAGCAGTATCCCAGTAAAAACACGCTAGCTGTAGATTGTTTAAATGATAATATGAAATTCCTATTCGTAGATACGCCATTACAATTTCCTGACGAAAAGGTTTTAAATTAATTGCACTAAGGAAATCACTTACAGCGGATTCATGATCCTGAAGTTCTTGAAAGAAATGCCCCCTCATGATATAGAGCATAGAATTATCAGGATTCAACTCAAGTGATCGATTCCAATCATTTAACATGCCCTTTCCATCTTCCATGAAGGCTTTAATATTACCTCTGTATTCATATAATTCAGAAATTTTATTTTCATCTTCTACATACTTGTATGCCAACTCAATACTTTTGTTCATTTCAACTAGAGCTTTCTCATGTTTATCTAATTCAAATAGTAATTCTGCCATCGTTCGATGACCTTGATACTTATCGACATTTTCAGAATACTTAACAAAATCTTTTAATTCATTTAAGGCTTTTTCTTGTTCACCTAACTCCCAAAAAGCAAATGCTCTATATCCGTATGCATCTGACTCATTAGGGTCTAATTCAATGATCTTGTTCATGTCTTCTATAACCCCTTGAAAGTCTGACAGAGCATATTTAGCTTCGCCTCTTGCAAAATAAAATGCAGTATCATTCGAATCTAAAGCAACTGCTTTATTTAGATCTTGAATAGCGTTATTATAATCTTTTTCTCTAATTTTAATCTGCGCAGACTCAAAGTAGTATTGAGCTGTAGGGTCACTATCTTTTATGCATCGTATAGAGAAACCGTTGTTTTTATTAGCTGAGCCCCACTGTGGTAGTGATGTTTCCCAGATAGTGGCAAGCACATAGCTATGAGCATTGCTCTGACTTAATGAGCTGGAACTCCACCAATATCCCCAGCTTCCTTCACTATCAAACTCACCTTCACTACTTATTAAACCTCCTGGGAAAGCCGAGAATCCGGTTTCATTGGTAGCCCGTGTATTTTCAGCGCCCCAATATTCAGTGCCTGCTGTTTTAAGCTTGCTTCCCTGATTATCACCAAGATAACTATCAAGCAGGTTCCAAGAAGCTTTATCTGGTACATACCACCCCTCCGGACAAATACCCCGATCATCACTCACCGTATACCAATTATAAAGCTTACCATATTTGGTATCATAATCACTATTATTTTCATAGTAAACCCATGCTGGGCTATTTGTATTATTCCACTCAAAAGAATTTGTTACATTTGCTATGGGAGTGCCATCCTGGAATCTTGTCACTCGCAGATTCTCTGCCATCCACTTTTGGCTTCCAATGCGAACAGTTTCATATACATTTCCATCAATGTCAGTTACTGTTTGATCGCTATCAAATACTGCTGATTCACATGAAAAAGTATGAACAAATAAAAGTAATACTATAATTCTTGTTAATCTGCTCCAAGATGAATTCAATGAAGACAAATACTCATAAAAATCTGAATGTTTAAATCTTATTTTAGTTTTCATTCTGTAGCCTCCCCTTTAGTGTAAGTTATTTTGTTCCACCACGTCACTTCACAAACATCATACTTCTCGTCTCCACATAGTCCCCGGCCTCGATCCGGTAGATAAACGCGCCGCTGGGCAAGCTGCTGGCATCGAAAGAGATTCGATTTCAACCACATCATCCTGTATCATTGGCCCCCTCCAATGATTGCTGCGAGCAGAGAAACAGAGGAAGGTCTTGGTAACCTGCTATCATAATTCGTCTCATTTCCCCTGATACAACGCACGTAACATCCATTTTTCTTGTCATCATCAAGCACCATTACATCACCACTGCCATAAAACAAAGATATGATCCAGGCAGTAGTCGGATAAGCCTCTGTGGAACTCCACCAGTAACTCATACCAGAAGTTTCCAACCTTCCATTAAAATATCGATAACCTCCAATAAGAGCAGAAAAGCCACTATCATTTGTGCAATGATCCCTACTTTCAGAATCGTTTAGGAGTTTCATTTTTGAACCGGAGATTTTCTCGCCACCCAAATAATCTACTAATTCCATCCACTCATCAATGTGAGGTATGTGCCAGCCATCGGGGGCTAAACCTCTTGGGTCAATAACAGCTTGCCAATTATAAAGTTTACCGAATTTTTTACCCTTGACAGGATCAAAATCAAGATAGCACCAAGCGGGCTTTAGTTCTTTGTTTGCTCTCTTCCATCCCTCAATTGTCCGCACTTCAAGTATTAGATCATCATTGCGAAACTTATCGACGTTCAGATTTGCAGTCATCCAAACTTGATTGCCTATATCTATTTCATTCATTTTTTTTGATCATAAGTGTCCATTAAAAATATAGTGTTGTTCTTTGAACTTATTGATAGTTAACGCTTTAAAAGCTTTTTAGTGCGGTGACGATTTGAATTGATTAGGTTTACTTCAAAAACGAGTAACCATGAA
>NZ_JAFIDN010000023.1 GCF_017921895.1 Natronogracilivirga saccharolytica | reverse complement strand
CGCTGATTTGTATAAATAGATATTGACAAGGTCAGCGGGGTGGTGGTATATTGTGAGTTCCGCCGGCTGAGCAGGAAGGGAAGCGGGCGGGCGTTGTCGGTTTTTTTTCGAAAGGAGTTGACAACGGATATAAAAAGATTGTATATTTGGAGTCTGCCACAAAAACGGTGGCGGGATGTTCTTTGACCGGATGAAAAGACAAGAAAATCGCATAGCGAGCCCCCGGACCGGGCGCTTATAACGGGCGCCGGGTTTGGGAACAAGGCAATGACCGGCCGGGAGTTCAGGCTCAATGAAAGTAATAGCAGTACTATTACAACGGAGAGTTTGATCCTGGCTCAGGACGAACGCTGGCGGCGGGCCTAACACATGCAAGTCGAAGGGGATTCACCGAGCTTGCTCGGTGATGAGACTGGCGTACGGGTGCGTAACACGTAAACAATCTGCCTGCAGGTGGGGGATAACCCCGGGAAACCGGGGCTAATACCGCATGATGCAGCGGGGCCGCATGGCCACAGTTGTTAAAGCCCTTCGGGGCGCCTGCAGATGAGTTTGCGCAGCATTAGTTAGTTGGCAGGGTAACGGCCTACCAAGACGATGATGCTTAGGGGTTCTGAGAGGATGATCCCCCACACTGGCACTGAGACACGGGCCAGACTCCTACGGGAGGCAGCAGTGAGGAATATTGCGCAATGGGCGAAAGCCTGACGCAGCCACGCCGCGTGCCGGAAGAAGGTTCTTTGAATCGTAAACGGCTTTTGTCGGGGAAGAATGATCTGGATTTGTCCGGATTTGACGGTACCCGTTGAATAAGCACCGGCTAACTCCGTGCCAGCAGCCGCGGTAATACGGAGGGTGCAAGCGTTGTCCGGAATCATTGGGCGTAAAGGGTGCGTAGGCGGAAGCTTAAGTCTGTGGTGAAATGTTGCCGCTCAACGGCAAACGTGCCATGGATACTGGGTTTCTTGAGTGTGACAGAGGCAGGTGGAATTCGTAGTGTAGCGGTGAAATGCATAGATATTACGAAGAACACCAGTGGCGAAGGCGGCCTGCTGGGTCACAACTGACGCTGAGGCACGAGAGCGTGGGGAGCGAACAGGATTAGATACCCTGGTAGTCCACGCTGTAAACGATGTATGCTAGGTGTTGGTCACGGTTTGGCCGTGATCAGTGCTGCAGCTAACGCATTAAGCATACCACCTGGGGAGTACGTTCGCAAGAATGAAACTCAAAGGAATTGACGGGGGCCCGCACAAGCGGTGGAGCATGTGGCTTAATTCGATGCAACGCGAAGAACCTTACCCGGGCTAAATCTCTGGTGCTACTGCCCGAAAAGGCAGGTCCCTTCGGGGCGCCAGGGAAGGTGCTGCATGGCTGTCGTCAGCTCGTGCCGTGAGGTGTTGGGTTAAGTCCCGCAACGAGCGCAACCCCTGTGGTTAGTTACCAACGCATAATGGCGGGGACTCTAGCCAGACTGCCTACGCAAGTAGTGAGGAAGGTGGGGACGACGTCAAGTCATCATGGCCCTTACGTCCGGGGCTGCACACGTGCTACAATGGTCGGTACAGAGGGCAGCTGCTGCGCGAGCAGTGGCCAATCCGCAAAGCCGATCCCAGTTCGGATCGCAGTCTGCAACTCGACTGCGTGAAGTTGGAATCGCTAGTAATCGCCTATCAGCAATGAGGCGGTGAATACGTTCCCGGGCCTTGTACACACCGCCCGTCAAGCGATGGAAGTGGGTAGTACCTGACGATGCCGTGCTAACCTTCGGGGGGCAGGTATCCAGGGTAAGACTCGCAACTGGCGCTAAGTCGTAACAAGGTAGCCGTACCGGAAGGTGCGGCTGGATCACCTCCTTACTAAGGAGAGTCGACCTGGTTGGTCTTCGCTGTGCGATTTTCTTGTTTTTTCCCCGTTCAGGGGCCGCTGGGCTTGTAGCTCAGGTGGTTAGAGCGCACGCCTGATAAGCGTGAGGTCGGAGGTTCAACTCCTCCCAAGCCCACCACTTTGGGGCTATAGCTCAGCTGGCTAGAGCGCCTGCCTTGCAAGCAGGAGGTCGCCGGTTCGATTCCGGCTAGCTCCACGGCCCGGCAGGCGATGCCGTGGCAGATTTTTTTTTTTGAAGGAAAGGCAACCGAAGCGGGCTGTGCCCGCGGGTTCTTTGACATACTGGGTAGCAAACAAAGGAGGACCTGTCCGTTGGGCGGGTCCGGCGCTGCACAAGGACATGTGCAGGCCAAAAGACAAAAGCACCAAAGGGCACATGGTGGATGCCTTGGCACCGAGAGGCGAAGAAGGACGTGCAAAGCTGCGATAAGCCGCGGGGAGCTGCAAAGAAGCTGTGATCCGCGGATTTCCGAATGGGACAACCCCCCAGACCCGGCTTCGGCCGGGGGCGAACGCCCTGAACTGAACCATCTCAGTAGGGGCAGGAGAAGAAAACAACAGTGATTCCCGAAGTAGTGGCGAGCGAACCGGGAACAGCCCAAACCGGCGGCCATTGGCCGTCGGGGTAGTAGGACCACAACAACCGGCGACAAAGCGAAGTCGAACGGCCCTGGAACGGCCGGCCGCAGAAGGTGAAAGCCCTGTAGGCGTAAGCGATGTTGTTGGTAGTGGTATCCTGAGTAGGGCGGGGCCGGAGAAACCCTGTCTGAATCGGCCGGCACCATCCGGCAAGGCTAAATACTCCTCGGTGACCGATAGCGAACAAGTACCGTGAGGGAAAGGTGAAAAGAACGCCGAGAGGGCGAGTTAAAAGTACCTGAAACCGTGTGCCTACAAGCGGTCGGAGCCTTATTTGCCATTCGTGGCAAACAGGGTGACGGCGTGCCTTTTGCATAATGAGCCTACGAGTTGCACCTGTCGTGCGAGGTTAAGCCCTTCTGGGGCGCAGCCGCAGCGAAAGCGAGTCTGAAAGGGCGCGCAGTACGGCGGGGCAGACGCGAAACCAAGTGATCTATCCATGGCCAGGATGAAGCTGGGGTAACACCCGGTGGAGGTCCGAACCCACTGATGTTGAAAAATCAGGGGATGAGCTGTGGATAGGGGTGAAAAGCCAATCGAACTTGGAGATAGCTCGTTCTCCCCGAAATATATTTAGGTATAGCGTCGGGTGATGTGCTGCGGAGGTAGAGCACTGATTAGGCTAGGGGGCTTCACCGCCTACCAAACCTTGACAAACTCCGAATTCCGCAGTATTCCAGCCCGGCAGTCAGCCACAGGATGATAACGTCCTGTGACGAGAGGGAAACAACCCGGAACACCAGCTAAGGCCCCCAAATACCGTCTAAGTTGATCAAAGAAGGTTGGGTTGCTCAGACAATCAGGATGTTGGCTTAGAAGCAGCCATTCATTTAAAGAGTGCGTAATAGCTCACTGATCGAGCGACCCGGCGTCGAAAATGGTCGGGCATCAAGTCGGTTGCCGAAGCTGTGTCTTTGCAGGTTTACCTGCAAGGGGTAGGGGAGCATTGCCAGGGCGCAGAAGTCATCGGGAGACCGGTGGTGGAGCCCTGGGAAGAGAAACTGTAGGCATGAGTAACGACAAGGCCGGTGAGAAACCGGCCCACCGAAAACCCAAGGTTTCCTGATCAACGCTAATCGGATCAGGGTTAGTCGGGTCCTAAGGCACCTCTGGCAGGGCCAGAGCAGGCCGATGGCAAACGGGTTAAATATTCCCGTACCCGCATAAACGCTAAGCTAAGGCGTGACGCAGAAGTGACCCCTGCGCGTGGTGACGAATGCCCACGTTGAAGGCGTTAGGCCGGCCGGCAGGCAAATCCGCCGGCCATCAGGCTGAGCGCCGACAGTACCGGGAGGCTTCGGCCGAACGGATAGTCAGGCTAATCAGGCTGCCAAGAAAAGCGTCGTAGTTAGTTTATGCGGCCCGTACCGCAAACCGACACAGGTGGGTGAGGAGAGAATCCTAAGGTGCTCGAGTGATTCATGGCCAAGGAACTCGGCAAATTGGATCCGTAACTTCGGGAGAAGGATCCCCCCTGATGCCTTCGGGTGTTGGGGGGCGCAGTGAAAAGGCCCAAACGACTGTTTATCAAAAACACATGTCTCTGCTAACACGGAAGTGGATGTATAGGGACTGACACCTGCCCGGTGCCGGAAGGTTAAGGAAGGGCGTTAGAGGCTTCGGCCTCAAAGCGCTTGACTGAAGCCCCGGTAAACGGCGGCCGTAACTATAACGGTCCTAAGGTAGCGAAATTCCTTGTCGGGTAAGTTCCGACCTGCACGAATGGTGTAACGATTTGGGCACTGTCTCGGCCATGAGCTCGGTGAAATTGTGGTCTCGGTGATGACGCCGAGTACCCGCAGTGGGACGGAAAGACCCCGTGAACCTTTACTACAGCTTTGCATTGGATTCGGATGAGTCATGTGCAGGATAGGTGGGAGGCTTCGAAGCGTCGGCGCCAGTCGATGTGGAGCCATCCTTGAAATACCACCCTTGGCTCAGCTGGGTTCTAACCCTGTAACCGCAGGGCACAGTGCATGGTGGGTAGTTTGACTGGGGCGGTCGCCTCCTAAATAGTAACGGAGGCTCCCAAAGGTTCCCTCAGCACGGTTGGCAATCGTGCCGCGAGTGTAAAGGCACAAGGGAGCTTGACTGCAAGACAGACACGTCGAGCAGCTGCGAAAGCAGGGCTTAGTGATCCGGCGGTTCCGTATGGAAGGGCCGTCGCTCAAAGGATAAAAGGTACTCCGGGGATAACAGGCTGATCTCCCCCAAGAGTTCATATCGACGGGGAGGTTTGGCACCTCGATGTCGGCTCATCGCATCCTGGGGCTGGAGAAGGTCCCAAGGGTATGGCTGTTCGCCATTTAAAGCGGTACGCGAGCTGGGTTCAGAACGTCGTGAGACAGTTCGGTCCCTATCTACTGTGGGCGTTGGAATATTGAGGAGAGCTGCCTCTAGTACGAGAGGACCGGGGTGGACGAACCGCTGGTGTACCTGTTGTGTGGTCGCATGCACCGCAGGGTAGCTATGTTCGGACGGGATAAGCCGCTGAAAGCATCTAAGCGCGAAGCCCACTCCAAGATAAGTATTCCCCCAAGAGCCCTGGAAGACGACCAGGTCGATAGGCGGCAGGTGTACGCATGGTAACATGTTCAGCCGAGCCGTACTAATCGCTCTTACGGCTTTTGTCTTTGGGTCTGCACAAGACCTTGCCGGCCAACCCGGCGTTTGCTGCCCGGTATTTGTTTTTTTGATACTGATGAGGTGATTATAGCCGGGAGGCCACACCCGTTCCCATACCGAACACGGCCGTTAAGCTCCTCGGTGCCGATGGTACTGCCAAAAGCGGGAGAGTAGGTGGTCGCCTCATCTCTTTTTTTATCTTTACCCCCCTCAGCGGGGCGCTCAACGGTCCTCCATAACCACGGCGTCCCGCTTTTTTTTTATCCCAATCCCTGGCATCCTTTTGACGTTTTTTTTGT
>NZ_JAFIDN010000022.1 GCF_017921895.1 Natronogracilivirga saccharolytica | reverse complement strand
AACAACAGACCACGAAAAAAACTTGGATATAAAACGCCTTTTGAAGTATTCTTCAATACCTTCAAACCTTTAACTATACCCGATACCTCATAAATCATAATCGGGCACTTGGAATGTTATTCTGCCCTCTATTTCCGGACTATGCCAATAATTTCATATTTGTATCATCTGAAGGTGCTTCAGGTATAAGCTCATTCTTAAAATCACCAGTTGTCCGAAAGTTTCATGGTAACGGAATATTTGGATTATGGGACCATGATCGTGCTGGACATGATGAGTTCAAGAAATTTAAATCTAATAATAATTCAAGAGTTAATGATTTTAAAGTCGTAAGTACAAATCATCAAATATATTGTGGGCAGTATATATTGCCGGAAGAATATATTGAATTAAAAAATGAACAGAATTCCCTTGCTGTACCTATTGAGTTCATGTTTCCTCCCAACGTTATTGAAAGAGCGGTTAATGAAGGATCTCTTATACTTGAAGATAGGGTAGGCTCAGTTTCTGACTATGAGTATAACATGAAAGTTAACCTAACAAATCAGTTTGCAGAGAATTTTCCTGATGAATACAGATATTTGTTTCAAAAGATTAATCCGGATTGTAAAAATGATTTTGCTGAATGGACTAACAACCTAAATAATGCTGATTATACATATTATACGAACACTCTGAACGGAATTATTCAATTATTTAATAATCATTAAATCGCGCACAACAAAGCAAATCAAGCGGACGCGTTTGAGATTTTTTACTTACGATTATTGATTCAACCGCGCCGCTTATTTGCGAACCGTTATAGTGCGACAGTTGTTAGATTAATTATGGAAGTACTTATGTTGCTTTTACGTCACTTAAGGATTTACGTATCCAACAGCTCATGCAGCTAATCGCTTCTGCTTTTATCAAGCCTGTAAGATCCGGGGCGCGTGGTGCTTTTAAATGGCGGTTGCTGGTGGCAAAATCTCGCCAAATTTCCGTGGGCCCGGCGAGCTGTGACACATATCCTGCTAATAACCTGGCGGCAGCGAGTAAAAGATTCTTCCGGCAAGTTGTAACTGTATCCCATTTTTTATGGGCAGCGGTGCCCCTCACCTGCTTTCACCAACTTCATCAACCGGCCTGATTATGTTCAAAAATATCTGCTTTTAGGAACGGGCCGGTATCAGCTTTGCTCCGGTCACGTCAAATCGGGCGCGTTTTAGTGATTTTGGCAAGCGGCGGCTTCGGCATCAATAACGCCAGTAAATCCGAGCTGCCGCAAGCTGTTGCCAGTGATGGTCCCGTTAAAAAAAGCCGGGCCTCTGTTATGGATCATCCGGCAAGTCGTAAAGCTAGTATGTATGCGCCTTCGCTCCTGTTTTTCCCTAACGCGCCTTAGTCGTGCCGCTAATCGCCTTCGAATGGATCCTAACCCATCACGTTGTTTTTTTGGGTTTCAGCAAAAAAATTTTTTCGGTTTGGCGCTACCAACTGTCGCAAAGTCATCATTCTGTGACTTCGGGCTGTTTTTGCGATCGTTCTCCATCATCAAATCGTTATACTGTCCTTACAATAACATGGGTTTAACCTGACAGCGGTTCTTGCTTTTTCAAATATCACAGCTGGAGAGAATGCTGGTCGCATTCTCTGGGTGCAGCGTGCCCGCTGCATGTTAAACCTGGACCGTTAGTGGCATAACTCTTAAATCAAATTTTAGCTTATGACTGAAGAACAACTTGCTATCTTGGAATACTTGAACGAACATGCATTAGGTTATGAAAACCGTCGCACATCAACTGAAATTCGTGATACCTTGAACTTAGAAAGTGGTGGCCAAACTAATGAGCATGTACGTGAACAAATCAGAGCAATGATACTTGAACATCAATGCTGTATTGGTAGTGGCATGTGGGTTGATGGTTACTGGATTATTCAAACTGAAGATGAATTGGAAAGAGTGTGTCAAAGTCTTGAAAGTAGAGCTAATTCCATTACTGATCGCGCAAATGCCCTTAGAGAAAGTTGGAGGTTACAAAATGGATAGATTTTTTTGTTGTAGACAATAAGTCTCAATTCTTATATTGAGACATGATAAACAATACTACGCATAGAATCCTGTTCAACAATGCTTCAAACCTTTCTGAGATTGAAGATAGCTCGGTTTCGCTTGTTGTAACATCTCCGCCGTATCCAATGATCGAAATGTGGGATGAGAGTTTAACTGGACAGAATCCTGAAATCAGAACTGCATTGAATCAAGGCAATCCAAATGATGCTTTTGAATTAATGCACCATGTTCTGGATAATGTATGGGAAGAGTGCGATCGGGTCTTATGTGACGGCGGAATTGCATGCATAAATATTGGAGATGCAACCAGAACGATAAACGACAAATTTCAATTATTTTCAAATCATAGCCGAATTATTTCCTCTTTTTTGGCTCTTGGGTTTTCTAATCTTCCTAATATAATTTGGCGAAAACAAACCAATGCCCCCAATAAGTTTATGGGTTCGGGTATGCTTGCTCCCGGTGCTTATGTCACTCTTGAACATGAATTTATTCTGATTTTTCGCAAGGGAAATAAGCGGATTTTTTCGGAACCCGAAAAACAACTTCGTCGAGAAAGTGCCTTTTTTTGGGAAGAACGGAATCGATGGTTCTCTGATTTGTGGGAATTTAAAGGAACAACTCAAGTTCTTACAAAAAATGGCTCCAGAGAACGAAGTGCCGCATACCCTTTCGAGGTTCCCTATCGGCTGATTAATATGTTTTCAGTAAAGGGAGACACCGTCCTTGATCCATTTCTTGGAACTGGAACAACAACTCTTGCTGCCATTGCCTCAGGAAGAGATAGCATTGGAAACGAAATCGATCCGGAATTTTCTCCAATCATTAGGGAAACACTCCTTTCGCATTCAAACCACGAGATGATCAATAACTCAATCCGAAAGAGGATTAAAAGCCATTTAGATTTTATTGCCCAAAGACAGCATGATAAAGGCCTGGAAAGTATTAAACATTACAATAAATCCTTTAATTTCCCTGTAATGACCCGTCAGGAAAAAGATTTAATACTTCAGTTTGTGGAATCTGTATCTGCTCAAGATGAACAAAAATTTGAAGCAATGTACATTCAGGAAGCAATTTTAGATTATCAAGGAACACATTCACTTTTCTCAAATGCGTGATCAAAAGTCAAAATATACGGTTATCCCGTCCTTTTTCTTTTCATAGTAAATGATTTCAACTTTAATATCTTCTGCAAGGCTTGATTTAGATCGATACGTGGTAGGTTTGATGCTAACAGGCATAAAGCCGACATACCCATCAATTCCTTTACTTTCATCATCTTTACCAGCTAAACGATAAGTTGTCCCTTTGATATCGGCCACTTTCCTCAAAATGGCTTCTTGAAATCTCAACCCAATAAATGTTTTGTACAACACCAGATCTTTGACCCAAGTATCAATCATCTCTCGATCAATTTTGTCTATCGATTCTTTTAGTTTTTTAATCATATCCTCTACTCGATCAGCTGCATTTTTACGGGCATCAGGATAACGCTCTTCATACCACTCAATCCACTGTTCAACTGTTTGACCATCAAACTCTTGAATTAAATCGCTCATTTGTCCAACAATCTTCGGTCGTGTTCCCTGAGCATTTTGATTTGCTAAATTCAGAATCTGAGTGGCATATTTCGGGTAATTTGGAACTTCACCCACTACGATATTTTGAATTTCGTCGTACTTAATTTTAAATTTTTGGCTCATATATCTTTTAATAGTTCGCTTAAGGTTAAATCAAAGGCTTTGGCGATTTTCTCAAGATTCACAATTGAAACATTTCGCTTGCCTTGTTCAATGCTGGCAATATATGTTCGGTCTAAGTCGCAAAGCTGCGAAAAATACTCCTGACTATAATCTCTCTGTTTTCGGAGCATCCGGACTCTTTTACCGATATCTTGTTTTATATCCATGTGAAGACGATACAGCAAATGTTGCCTATATGTCAACGGACTATAAGTCACATATGCCACTAACAAAGCAAATCAAGCGGACGCGAGCTCCTATTATGCTCAATTCTTAATTCTTGCCGCGCCGCTTATTTGCGGGCCGTTAGTGGGCTAAACATAAACACTCAATATTGATAACTCGCTGATTTAATACGATTCAAAATTTGGTCTTTGAAATCTTGTGGCGAAATCACCTTAACTTTCTCTCCAAATGATAATATCATTGACATCAGTTCATAATTTGGAATCACATTTATAGTTACCCGTAGTTGGGCATCCGTCCATTTCGATTTTTGGGTTGGATGAATAGGTTTGGTTTCAACATACGGTGCGACATCTTTTGTAAAGTCCAAAACTATGGATTCAGGCTCTTTGTCCTGATACCGTGTCACCCCTACGATATCATAAAAATATTCGTTCCAGTCGATATCTGTAAATTGATACTTTCTTCGTGTAGCCTCGATTGATTCTATTCGATCCAAAGCAAGATTCCAGGTTGGAATATTAAGCTCTTCATTAAAACCAAACACAAACCACCTATTGTTATACTGTTTTAGATAGTATGGATGAAAAATCAGTATAAATGGCTCGTCTGATTTGAAATCTTGGTACTTTACGATCAAAACTCGTTCATTGATAATTGCATCATACAATTGTGACAGATAATCAATTCCTCTTAGGTCAATATTCGATTCCAGTCCAATCACTTCTTTTGCTTGGTGATCTAACCCCAACCGGTCTTTTAATACCGGAATCATCTCCTGCACTGCTTCAAACTGAGGCGCTCCAGCAAAGCGCGATAGTACGGAGATGGCAGCTTCTATCTGAGATACCTCACTTTCGTTTAATGGTTGGTTGCTGATGGAAAACTCTGAATCGGAATATTGATAGTATACTTTTCTTCCATCGCGCCTCTTATCCAGCGGAATACTCCATCCTTGTTCGCTCTCCATAAACTTGATGTCATCAAAGAGCTGCCTACGTTTAATTTTACTTTCTGGCCCGTTATACTCCTCAAGTGCTTTATTTATTTCATCAAGCAAGTCTTGCCAGAAGTATTTCCGTCCGGAATTTCGAAAACAACGGTCTAATACCTGATATCGTAGAAGTGCGTTTTTGTTAACCGACATGAGAAGTAATTATCTGTGCAGATTGAGTGCACTGGAAGATTATATCATTCTCGAAAGAAATCAAAGCCTAAAATTTATTTATGGGTTCTTTCGAAAAATATCTTCCATTTACTCCCAACAAAGAACAGAGACGTGTACTGACCGATCTGTTCAGGTTTGTAAACCCTGATGACGATAGAGATGTAATGATTTTAAAAGGTGCAGCAGGTACAGGAAAAACTTCTATTCTTGAGGCGATAAACAGGTATATCAATGAGAATTCAATGAGTTGCAAGCTTGCAGCTCCGACGGGACGTGCCGCTAATGTACTTCACAGTAAAGTGCGTGCAGACGTAAAAACTGTTCACAGTATGATTTTCATTCCAGAGTCACTAAATAATGGCGGCGTAAAGTTCAATCTTCGAGAGGCAAATAATGACGGGCATACTATCTACATCATTGATGAGTCTTCAATGATTTCTGACAGTATGGGTATTACTGATCAATACATATCTGATGAACCGTTATTAACCAGTTTAATACGGTATGTAAAAATGGGAAATGAAAACAATAAAATTATTTTTGTGGGTGATCCCTACCAATTACCTCCCGTAGTTTCCGACCATGAGCGTTCATTTTCTCCGGCACTTGAAGTTGAATATTTGAGAAATAGATTTAAAATGACCCCTGGAGAAAATCAACTGACACAGGTAATGAGACAAAGTGATAACAGTCCGGTTTTGAACCTAGCAACTGAAATCAGAGATGAAATTGAAAAGGGAAATAACATGTACTGCAGATATCCTGACAGAATAAATGGCTGGTGGCACATACGGGATTCTTATTTAGAAAATTTTGATATAAATAAGCTGGATAGAGTTACGGTGATTTGTCACACCAATAAAGATGTAAACTGGTGGAATAAAACACTTCGTGATGAGATGTTTCCAGACAGCGGTAATTTGCTGTGTAAAGGGGAGTTAATTACAATTCACAAAAATACCTGGACCGAAAATGGTTTAATTTATAATGGAGATGTAGGTGTTGTTAAAAAATTTAATCCGATACCAAGAAAATGTGCCAATCTCCATTTTTCTGAGTGCGAAATTGAATTTACAAAAAGAGATGAAAGTTTCTCTATTGAAAAGCTTGTTTGCTGGGAAAGTATCCTATCCCCCAATGGCAATTTATATACAGAGCAGGAAACGCAGTTATTCGCATCAGCAATGAAGTCAAATCCAAAATTTAGAGAATCAAAAAATGTTATGGATGATGAATACCTAAATGCCTTCAGATTAAGGTATGGATATGCCTCAACCTGTCATAAAGCACAAGGTGGTGAATGGGATACGGTTTTTATTCATCCTTACTTGCAGGCCATAAAAAGAGACCGAGCAAAATGGATGTATACAGCGTGCACCCGTGCCAGAAATGAAGTCTTTAGCTGGAGCAACTAATTTTAGTATATTCAGCACAATTGCAAAAAGTGCACATTCACTGCACAGTTTGTTAATATTTTAGAGTTCTTTGGAATTGCCCACACAAGATATTGAAACTGCACGCTGTATTCGGCGTGTCTGTCCGGCGTTAAGTGTTGCAACACTTGCCGGGCTGAATGTCAGTACTTGATTTGCAGGTAGATCAGGTAAGGTTATACTTTACATGAGATACATGTGAATAGGGACTATTGACTGTATACTATTATTATTAATGATAGTTCATTCATACATAAAGAATATCAGTGGGCATTTCAAAGCTCTTTAATTTAAATTTTTTTAATACATGTTACCTCATCAGAGAATAATAATTCGGAATAATTTTTCAGAAACCAAATCTATGGAAGATCTCTTGTCTCTCATTAAATTGGTTAATGAAATGTTATATGGTGAAACTGCCAAGGCAGTAAAACTTAAATCACTTACTTATTATTCCAATCCAAGTTTAAGAGGTGACGTGTATGAGAAGTTCAAAATTCCCAAAAAATCGGGTGGGGTTCGAGTCATCCATTCACCAGTATCAGGATTAAAGAGTATTCAAAAAGCTATTGCGCATATCTTGCAGTCTGTATTTGAACCACATCCCAATGCCACAGGCTTTGTAACGGATAAATCCGTGGTTGACAATGCAAAACCGCATACAGGGAAGAACTTTGTTTTTAATACAGATCTGAAGGACTTTTTCCCTTCCATAGACAAGCCTAGATTCTGGAAGAGATTACAGTACCCCCCGTTTAATCTAAACAGAAATAATGGGCGTCTGGAACTTGCAAATAGAATTTCAGCTATCTGTTTTACAGATTTGGAAGTTGAAAGAAAAGTTGAGGGGCATTGGAAAAAACAAGTTAAAGATGTACTTCCTCAAGGAGCCCCAACTTCTCCAATTATAACAAATATTATTTGTTACCGACTGGATGTTAAACTAACCTCTCTTGCTGAACAGTTTGGCTGTGCATATACTCGTTATGCTGATGATATCACATTTTCATCTAATCATAATATTTATAACAAAGACGGTGAGTTCAGAGCATCACTAAAGAAATTGATTAAAGAGGAAAATTTTCATGTCAAACACCAAAAAACAAGGCTTAATACAAAAACAGAAAGACAAGAGGTTACAGGGTTAACTGTAAATGAAAAAGTGAATGTAAACCGCCGTTACATCAAACAGCTAAGACACTGGATTTATTTTTGGGAACAGTATGGAAAAGAAAAAGCAGAGGAATTGATTTTAAATAATTACAAAGCTGACAAAGGTCATGTTAAAAATGGAGAGCCGGACATAGAAAATGTAATCGATGGAAAATTACGGTATTTAAAGATGGTGAAGGGAGCAAACGATCATAGCTATAGGAAGCTTCAGCATAGATTTGAAGTATTAACAGGAATATCTATCAATTTTAATCCGGATAGGTTATTTGAGGTTTGGGACTCTGACGGGATAGTAGCAGCAATGGAGTATTATTATGGGTGAGAAAAGCTCAGAAGGTACAAAGCCGAAAATAAAACTCGCACTTACAGGGTTAAATGTAGTTGATGCTAAAGCTTTAGACCAGTTAAGAAAGAGCAAAAAGAAGAATAACCAATCAAAAATTGATTTTATTCAGGATCTTCTGCAAAGCCAACTGCTTGATACAAAGCATAAAGAGAAGTTAATCAAATTCGCTTCAGATGAGATTCGAAAGCTTGAAGGTGATCACAATTCTGTAAAGAATGATGTTGAAGTTATCAAAAAAAAGCTTCGTGAGATATCAGATGCAATTGATGGAAAAGTAGATACTATAAAGTCATCTAATACTACAAAAAAAGACAGTAAAGAACAGCAAGGTAGCAGTTCAAAAACGGTTCACAATCCACAAAGACTGGTAAATCTGTTATCAAGCTTCAGAAAGAATGGTAGCGCACTTAAGTATTCTGTTCATAGTTGGGATTTAGGATTGGAATACAATGATTATAACTCATTTTTAGGAAAGCTTGAAAAAGAGTACAAAGCCATAAGCTGGGATTTACAGGAATTAAAACCATTTTTGCAGGCTAAATGCCGTACATTTTTACTTATTAAAGAAGTTGGAAACGAAGGCTGGGGATTTGATAGAATTAAAGCAGGATGGTCAAGCCCTGAGTTAGCGAATTGGTGTTCTGAAAACCCCGGAAGAAATCCTTTTGAATGGCCATATAAATTTTCGAATCCGGACAAAGACATTCATTTTTCAAATTTCGGAGATGTTATAAATCATTTTAAAAATGAAATCGAGGTACGTGAGGAAGGAAATCAATTAAGAAAACTCGTCATCGATGAATTAAAAAGAGCTTCCTTATTAAGTCCTTCAAGTGAATTTAACCGTCCCATATTACAAAATCTTGAGTCAAAAACATTTTATACAGATGTTCAGTGGTTCAGATCTGCTATCGCTCTAATATTTAAAGAAATTAAAAAAAGGCGTGATGAACTTGAAGAGTGTAAAGACATAACTATCGAAGCACTTGAAGATAAAGAGTCTGTTGTATTGAAAATAGTGCATTATAATTCTTTTAGTGAAGGAAATTCTATAAAAGTTAACAATAAACTTACCTCAATAGGTGGTGACTTTGATTCAATTAAAGACAAATTAATGAACCTTTGTGATTGGTCTATTGAAACTAAGTTTAAGGAAGGTTTTTTTAGATTAAACTATCTATGTAGCAATAGTGATATTCCTTTTAAAGAAGAAATCGATGGTTGTAAAGGTTTTACTCACATTTTGAAGTTCTATAAATCAAATTTATAATGGAAGAAATTGTATTGATAGAAGATAGACCGGAAAGGATGGCACATCTTTGTAATAAAAAGGGCCTGAACCTTGAGGAGTTTGAGCAATTAAGAATATTCACCAAAAAAGAAATTGAGAGCTTAGAAAAAAATCTTGAGTCTAATAACTTTAAAATGCTGGACGGTTATAAAATAGTAATGACTCATCAATCCGCTTGGTCTCAAGTAAAATTAAGCAGTTTGAAAGATTTCTGTAAAAGAACAAATAAGCCATTGGTGATTTTTTCTGGCAACGGCAGTCCTTCACATTTTCATTTGACAGATCCTCCCATACTAACAATAGAAGTGGATAAATTTTACAGCCCTCGTCTTACTTTATTTATAGAACATTTTTTAAAAAATGGAATTCCAAATTTGCTGCTTTTACAATACGGGAATAAGTGGAAATTAAACTTGCTTATGGAAGCAAGAAACAACTTAAGTGTCTTCCTCAGTAAAAATAAAGGCATTAAGACTCTTAATTATTACAATGATGCAGTTGGTATTCCTCAAGCCTTATTCTCTATGTCTGAAGAGTTGAGCTTGAATTTAGAATGGTATGAAGATGGAATTGCAGAAAATGCTGATAATGTTTTGATTGACTTGAAAAATCAACTTTCTAAAGTTATAAAAAGAGAGGTTTTTAGTTTATGACTAATTTGCTAATTCATTCAAATAACACTTCTCTTTTAGAATTAAAAGACTTTCAAGAAAATAATTTAATTTTTAAGATTCCCACCGAAAAGGATGTTGATCATTACATATCTGATTTAATTACTGAACAAATTGAACCCGTCAATCCTGACGTAATTTTTGTTAAATATGCATTAGACAATGATTATTTAGCTCTTTTGGGATTGCGATTAGCTCATCATATTAGACTGCAAAACAGTTCAAATGATTTCCATAATGTTCCAATTGTATTTGTTGGTGAGGAAACTCTATCAGAACTAATTAGGCTATCTGAATACTCTGATATACTTGCCACTCCGGGTGTTTATTACGTGAATGAAGACTTAGGCAAGGTTAGAGTTTTGCTTGATAGAATTATTCAGGATAGTGGCTTAAAAGGTTTGGAATCACGAGACAGCTATTTTAAAAAGATTAATATACCCGCGCCATTAAATTATGACAGCCGGCATAATTACATAAATGAGCTATCTCTCTTTCTGTGGTCAGAGTATATTGGGTATGCAAAGCTTAACAACGATATACAAAACAGGATACGGCATAATCTTTATTTCAAGTACAGAATTGAAAAGGATAAAATTGATCGAGAGAAGAAAAGTATTGGCAACCTTCCTGTTTTTGATATCCAGTCCAAGATTTTGCTTATAGATGATGAAGCAGAGAAAGGGTGGGATAAATTTTATAAACATCTATTTTCCAGTTCAACTGACAAAATTGAGTGCCATGTAGCAGAATTTGACAAAAGCAGTTCAAAAGACGAGATCATAGATGATTGCATGGAAAAAATTGAGGGATATAAACCGGATGTTATTTTACTTGATTTAAGGCTTTCAGAAAAAGATGCATTTGAATCAGTGCCCCAATTTTTAACAGGCTACTTATTACTTGAGAAAATTAAAGAATTTAACAGAGGCATCCAGGTAATTGTTACAACCGCATCTAATAAGACATCGATTTATAGAGAACTAAACAATATCGGTGCAGATGATTATGTCATCAAAAATGAGAGGCCTGAGGAGAGCTGTCCTAATTTAATTGAAGCACTTAAAATAGCAATTAATGAGTCGAAAATATTAAAACCAATTCATTCAAGTTTAATCTTATCAATAGAATCAGTGCAAAATAACCAGTTAAGAAAAATAAATATCGGAGAAGATTCAAATTACTTCTATCAGGAACTGAAGTCAGAAATCAATGCGTATTTAATAGCTATACAAGGCTTGATTTCTAAAAGAGACAACATTGATCGTTTCAGTATTACATTATTATATATGCATAAAATCTTGGAAGCTCTTTCCGATTATTACATAGAAATAATCAGACCTCAAGCAGGAGTTGGCTCAAGTTCTAATTATCAGGATAGTTTTTATAGTGGAGAAAAAACCTACTACTTCATAAAAGGGCATAACAATGAGTTTAGGGTTATTGATAGGGATTTCAGTAAACCGATAAATGTACTACAACAATTTTACAACCTCTATTACTATTTCACTAATAGATCCAAGACAAATCTTTTCGAAGAGCTTGAGTCATTGAACTCATATCGGAATTCATATTCCCATCCCAATTTAGACGAAGAATTCACTAAGCTGGAAAAACTATATGTAAGTGATTTTAAAAGTTTCAGGAAATCGTTCATAAGACAAACAACTGCTTTTTTCGAGTATTTAACTGCGTTGAGATGATATATTTTAATAAAATACATCTCCATTTATCCAATCAGATATATTGTCTCTTATAGGTTCATTAATCTTGATATTATGCCACAACCAGTAACTCAACTTTCGGAGTTCATACTAATCCCTTCCTGTTCATTAGGAAAGGCTTGTAACCATGGATGAGTCTGGTAAAACCTGCCTACCAGCTCAATAACCTGCACTAACAAATACCCTTGGCCTT
>NZ_JAFIDN010000021.1 GCF_017921895.1 Natronogracilivirga saccharolytica | reverse complement strand
TGTATTCTAATTGTTTAGAGCACTTTTAAAATACAAAAACCAGAGGACTTATTCTCTTTTATTTTATTGATTTACAATAAGTTACCGCTTTATTTAACTGTTGTTCTGAACTCCGAAAGTTGAGTTACTACGATAAGCTTTAAATCCAAATACCGGCAAACCTGGGCAAGGCCTATAGCCATATTACCCGAACTTGATTCAACTACCGTACTGTTATGATCGAGTTTACCTTCCTCCATAGCTTTGGATAACATCAGGAGAGCTGTTCGGTCCTTTGTGCTCCCACCGGGATTAAACATTTCAAGTTTTGCATAAAATATGGAAGAGGAGGTTGGAAATAATTTATTCATCACCACCATGGGAGTCTTGCCTATAGTTGATAAGATACCGGTTTCAATTGCCATGGAGATAACCCTGGTTTATTTATTTTATCATCTGATTCTGTACGTATGTTCGTATCAAAGATGTGGTTTATAATTTCCATCCGCAGATCCATCAAATCTGCTTTAATTGCAGCCAACGAATCAATTATCGTACTTCTAACCATTCATTGGATACTATATATAAAGACAATGAATTGAATATTACTTATATGGATTGCAGTAAAAGTTGCATCTTTTACAGTTGCGTAAATGGGCTGTGTTTTTTGATTGCTTTAGCATCAATGCTTACAGGTTGTTTTGGTATAAACATTAATGGATATGCATGATTTTGTAAGGAATCATTAATTCCATGAAATAGTATGGGATGTATATTATTTATTTGGGATAATATTCGACCTTATATTTAAAATGGTGTTTGTTGTATACTTTACTGATTGATTCCAGTTTGTTTTTTAGTGGGAAAATAAATTATATATTTAATGTTATGCCAGTCATGAGTTTCGGGTGTTATGTTTTTATATAAATTATATTTAATCAATACTCAATAAACATAAAAATACATCTATGGATATTTTAAAAATAATTTTTGCAATCATACTCCCGCCACTTGGGGTATTTTTAGAAGTTGGATTATCCGGCGCATTCTGGCTGAATATATTGCTGACAATACTTGGATATATTCCGGGAATAATTCATGCAATATGGGTAATTTCAAAAAACTAAGCGTGCTTCACGCCGGGCTGCTTCTTTAGCTTCCTACTCAATCTGTTGTAACGTATGTATCTCAACAGGAAGTTTATTACTCAGAGGCATAGTCATTAAGGCGGACTCAAGCAGTTTTTCTTTTTCCTGCAGCTGCTTTAATTTCAGCAAGCTGATTATCTCTTCAATCTGTTCGACACAGATCATGACAAGGGTGTCCGGCAGTGCGTTTTCCATTGCAAATAGCAGTGCCTGTTTTTCATTTGGGATACACAATACGGCCGGATTATAACAGGAACTCTTAACACCCTGTTTCACGATCGCTGATGATTCTCCGGCTGCTTTTCCTCTCAGATCGGAATCTTCACGTATAATTATCTTGCAAAATATTTCCGCGGAGAGCCGGCCGATCTCAAAATGGTCATCGTCTCTTCGATCTCCGATCCCACTTATAATTCCCGTTTTATAGAGGTAGGATGAGCTGTCAATAAATTCTTTGATCGCAACCAGACCCGCAGGGTTGTGGCAGTAGTCCACAAGAACATCGTAGTCTTCAAAATGAAACAGATTCATTCTGCCGGGTGTATGCTCCGGTGAAGGCCTGAAACTTGCCAGCGATCTGCGAATCACTGCAGGAGATATTTTTTGTGTATATGCCGCAGCAACAGCTGCCAGGATATTCTCAATCATAAAACCGGCACGGCCGCCAAAACCAAGCGGTATGTTCTCAATATGCTCAATAGTATGTGTGTCCGGTCCGTCCCAGATGGTAACAGTTTTATCAGTAAAAACCGCACATAACCCACCTTCTTTACGGTGTTTGGCCAATCGGGTACTGTCCTCTTTCATTGAAAAGAGCACCGGGGTGCACGTAACTTTTTCCCGCATCGCATATACTCTGTCATCGTCAGCATTGAGTACGGCGTAGCCTTCATGGTGTACACTTTCCGGTACGGCCGACTTCAGGTGTGCCAACTGATCGAGCGTATTAATTCCTTTCATTCCAAGATGATCACCGGCTACATTGGTAACTACAGCAACATCACACCGGTCAAATGCAAGTCCGGCCCGTAATATCCCTCCTCTTGCACACTCAAGTACAGCGGTATCCACGGTTGGATCTTTCAATATCAATTCAGCACTTATGGGTCCCCCGCAGTCTCCTTTCACAAGCTGCTCATCATTCACATAAATCCCGTCTGTTGTGGTATATCCAACCCGGCGCCCCGCTTCTTTCATGATATGCGCAAGCAATCTTGTTGTGGTTGTTTTTCCATTGGTGCCGGTTACAGCCATGATGGGGATACGACAGCTGCTGCCCTCAGGGAACAGCATATCCAGTACGGGTGAAGCTACATTCCGGGAAATACCTTTTGAGGGAGCAAGATGCATTCGAAGTCCCGGAGCCGCATTCACTTCCAGCACAACGCCTCCTGTTTCTGCAAGGGGTTTTTCTAAAGTTTTGGCCATCAGGTCGATTCCACAAATATCGAGCCCGGTTATTTTACTCACTCTTTCGGCTGTTCTTACCACATCCGGATGTACCTGATCGGTAACATCTTCAGCGGTTCCCCCTTTGCTAAGATTTGCCGCATAATCTAAATAAAGTATTTCACTCTTCTTCAGTACGGTATTTAGGTTATAGTTTTTACGTGCCAGAATAAAAGTTGCCGCCGGCCCTGCCTGTATCTTTGTGAGAACTCTATCGTGTCCATCTCCCCGATTCGGATCGCGATTTACTTCATTTATTAATTGCTGGACAGACGATTGCCCATCTCCAACCACGTGGGCAGGTGTACGTTTCGCGGCAGCGGCTAATTTCCCGTCAACCATAAGAAGGCGATAGTCAAAGCCAGGGATGTGTCTCTCTACGATAACCCGTTTACATATTGTCGATGCAAATCGGAAAGCTTCCTCAGCTTGCTCGAATGTTGTGATATTTGTTGTTACTCCACGCCCCTGATTACCATTTGCAGGTTTAATGGTTATGGGAAATCCCAGAGAATCAATTGTTTGGTTTAGTACATCCGATGATTCTATCGCAGCACCATCGGCAATCGGTACCGACATGCTCTTCAAAAGATCCCGGCAGATCTCTTTATTACAGACTGTTTCAACGGCAGAATAGCTGGTTGATGAGGTAATTGTGGCGGAGATTTTCTTTTGATTACAGCCGTATCCAAGCTGCCAGGTAGCGTTGTCTTCAAGTTTAATGACCGGTATTTCACGCGAAGCAGCCTCCCTGAGAATCGATGCTGTACTGGGGCCGGGGGTGTTCTCAAAATTTTTCATTCGGATTTCTTCTATGTGTTGGTCAAAGTCTGTTTCGACTCCATCAACCAGGTTCTGCGCTATTACCACAGCTTTTTCCGCGGCAAGCCGTCCCGATTCTTCATCGGCACAATCAAACGCCACATAATATTGTCCCTCTGCACCGGTTCCGCGGGTTTGTCCGAAAACGGCTTCAATACCGGCCAAAACCTGCATCTCTATTGCGATATGCTCAATGACGTGGCCGATCCAGGTCCCGTCTTTTACCCGTAAAAAAAAACCTCCCGGCTCATCTTCTGAACATTGGTGATTGTAAAGACTTGGGATGAGCGCAGTTATTCGCTCATAAAATCCATCTATTTCATTTGTAGGTCTATATTCCAGGTCTCCGATGTCCAGCTGCATGACTACCAGCCGGTGTTTTTTAACAGACCATATATTGGGACCAGACGTGACATTTATATTCAGAATATTCATGAGGGTATTTAAAATTTAAGCTTTATTACCAGAGGTTGGTTCATAACTTTCAAAAGAGTGTGCCGAAAGTTTTCTCCTTGCGAAAGAGGGGATTCATGATGTTATAAATCGAACTTTAATTATGATCTTTGCAGAATACTCAATCTATTCATGCGTTCATTAAGAGAGGTTACGTGAATCCAAATGTTTGTTACATATATCCTACAAACTCACCTGCCTGGAACGGCTTGCAAATAATAACAGCCCACCCCTGGTTATATCATCGATTGGCCTACTCTGACATTCAGTAATTTTCCAGAGAAAAGTTAGTTACCTTTGTCATATACAGTTGTGATCAAAACGGCATAATCCCATTTAAATGAAGACACCTAAAGGAACACTTATTGCCATTGGTGGTAATGAGCAAAAGAAGATTAAAAAAACAGATGAGAGTTTTTATTCTCATTTCGGGGAGGGGTTCATCCTACAGGATATCATTAACAATTCCGAAGTGTCTGAACCACGAATTGAGGTGATCACAAGTGCTTCTGAAATACCGGAGGTCGTCGGGCAAAATTATAAAGATTCATTTTTAAGACTTGGAGTGGATAATGTCGGTATCCTGGATATAAGGGATCGGGATGAAGCTGAAAAATCCTCCACTCTGGATCGAATCAACAGTTCAGATATTATTCTTTTTTCAGGAGGAAATCAGAGCAAGATCAGCCATATTTTTAGAGATACGCTGGCCCATCAATTGATTTGCAAACGCTATCAAAATGAGAACGTTACCATTGCAGGAACCAGTGCCGGCGCGGTTGTTATGTCGGAGGAGATGATTTCTGGAGGGCGAAATGGAACAATCATAAGAAAAAATGATCTTGAAATGGGAAAGGGGCTCGGTCTGATAAGTGAGATTATTTTCGACAGCCATTTTATCAACAGGCATCGTTTTGGGAGGCTTGCTGAGGCGGTGGCACTGCATCCCGAAAAACTGGGAGTAGGTTTGGGCGAAGATACCGGCGTTCTTATCAAAGAAGGGAACCTCCTGGAAATCATTGGATCGGGAATAGTTGTTATCTTTGACGGAAGCAATCTTTATTATAATCAATATGATAAGTTAAAGAAAAGAATACCGCTCTCCCTCGCCAATTTAACGGTGCATCTTCTGTCTACCCAGGATACCTATAACATACGCGAGAAAGTGGCCAGGGTTCACTATGATTCAAGACATCATGAACCGGAAGTCAGTAAATCCGGGTAATGGTTTGCTTTTTATTTTTCATTCCTCTGTACATCCCTCCGGTATTGAATGGCATGCAGATGTTCCCGGAAGAATCAACAGCAATCAATCCGCCTTCACCGCCCATCCTTTTTAATTTTTCATTAATCACGCTATTCGCGGCCTGGTTGAGATTTTCGCCGCCATATTCCATTCTGCATGAGACGTCATAAGCAACCACTCCGCAAATAAAATACTCCCCGTGGCCTGTACAGGAAACCGCACAGGTTTTGTTGTTTGCGTAGGTTCCCGCTCCGATAAGGGGGCTGTCGCCCACCCGGCCCCAGGCCTTGTTTGTCATACCACCTGTTGATGTTGCAGCGGCCACATTCCCTTCAGTATCCACTGCAACAGCTCCCACGGTGCCAAATTTTTCACCCTCACCGGAATGGTCCAGCTGCATTTCTCCGTCTTTCCTAATCTCCTGCCACTGATCATACCGGAGTTGAGTATAGAAATAAGAATCCGACTCAAATTTGAAATCCTTTTGGCGGGCAAACGCTATCGCTTCCTTCCCGGCGATAAAAACAAAGGGTGTGTTATGAAGTACATCATACGCCACCAAAATCGGATTCTTCACTCCCTGCAGTCCTGCCACTGCCCCCGCTTTAAGAGTCATTCCATCCATGATGGCCGCATCCATCTCATGCTTTCCTCTTGCCGTAAATACCGATCCTTTGCCGGCATTGAAAAGATCACAATCTTCCATGACCGTTACTGCTTTACATACGCATTCCGTGGCTGAGCAGCCCTCTGCCAACAGTTTATAGCCCGAGTCTAATGCGTTATTGAGTGCATTCAGATATTGTTTCTCTGACGCAGGATCTTCGGGATTGGAAACGATCGTTCCAGAACCACCATGAATAGCTATTGCGGGTATTTGCATGAAGTTCTGATTTCTGGAATTTATCGTTACAGTCCACCTTTGAAAAAAGCATGTTACCCAAATGTGTGGCTTCTTGAGCTATAGGAGCCGTTAAACAACGCCTCACTATTTTTAGCATTAGTATGGAAATCTTTCCTTCGGTTCATGTAATTTTGATGAAGTGGAAAGGACAATGAAAATGTTGTCCCGGAGTCTGTTTCGCTCTTAATAAAAATACGACCGTCTTCTTCGGATACCAGTTGCATGGCGTATCCAAGCCTGAAACCAAAACCGGGTTCTCCGTCGGACTCCGGTAATTGAGCTGTTTGATTACCCCGGTTAATTGCGGATACCAGATCCGGGGTAATGATTTTTCCGGAATCTGTAACAGTCATATTAAGTGTGCTGTGATCCTCATCCGAATCCAGTGTAAAAAACACATCCACTAATCCATTGGGAGAACTGAATTTAATTGCATTTTCAACCAAAATTCCTGAGATCTGTATCAGATTGATAAAAAACCTGGCCGGGAATTGAACTTCTGAATTGATTTTGTTCCTCAGTAATAATGAAACACCCATGTTTTGTGCCATTGGATGATATATACGGTCAAGAACCGTAACTACCGTTGAGGGTTTTCTTTCGATATGCATAATAAATTCCAAGATTTTTTGAGAGTTCGGGACAACCACGCAGACTACCGGGATCAGGGTTTCAATTTTGTCTTCCGCAATTGGTTCATTTGATCCGATTTGTGATCTGATCCTCTTACGTTCACCTGCCAATTATCAGCTTTTAATCAGCTTGCTATTCACTCAGGCTTTGACAGAAATCAAAACATGAGATTATAAAAAGGCACTGAATGATGATTTGATTACTATCAAAATATGAGATAGGATTGAGCTAAATATTATATAGAACAGGGGCAATTTTATATATATCACAGGTATCAATCTGACTGATAATAAACCAGAAATAATGACTTGAAAAATGATGGACCATGACAATTGAATTGCTTGCGCATTTACATATTTAAAGTATAAACAGATAGAAATTATGAGGATCTGTCAAATATATAACACAACACAGCCTCCTTATAACATGCATAAGATTTAATTTTGTCACATTGTAGATGTGCCATTGCATACTCTTTCAAATAATCATCGAATCGTTTAAAACTAAATACCATTTAGAGAAATGTGAATTTAAACATCAAAAAAAATCCTTTTGAAGGGCGTAATTGCTGTTGTAACAACATTAAATCTGATTGCATCCTATGTACTCAAAATCAACCATAACCCAAATCACAAAATATCATGGGAAGTCTATTATACATTGTTGCCGTAGTTCTGGTCATAGCCTGGTTAGTAGGGTTTGTAGGTTACAGCACCGGTGGCATAATCCATATTCTGCTGGTTATTGCCGTAATTGCTGTATTACTTCAGGTAATTCAGGGCAGACGTGTAGTTTAGCAAACCGGAAAAGGAGTTAATACTCATAACCCAACAGAAATATGTCAGGCCGGATAATGGTCATGCAGCCACTTCTTCGGACAGATATTATCAACTAAAACAATGGAAAGTCGTAATAGTTGCAATGAGTTAAATCAAATAATAAAAATGTAATCACTAACGATATGAAAATTTCACAAATGTTAATTGGCGGTTTAATTATTGGAGTCGCCGGAGCTGTCACAGGCCTGTTGTATGCACCCGGCAAAGGTGTTAAAACAAGAAACAAAATTGCAAGGAAAGGGAGGCTGTACAGAGACTATCTGATGGATAATCTTTACGATTTAGCCGATTCCGTCTCCCACCCGTTTGAAGACGCAGAAGAACAAACCATACGCCTAAGCACTAAAGCCATTAAAAAGGCGAAAAAGTTTAAGGCGGATGCGCTCCAAAAAGTGAACAATCTTAATCATTAACCTCAGTCTTGTTATTTGGTACGCCCCCAATAACTGAGTCTGAAAACTTTAAACAGATGAAAACACACCACCTCATAACCTTTCCAGTACTTGTCCTGGTATTATTATTTTCAGGATGCAGTAAATTAAGCAATACAACAAAGGGTACAGCTATAGGTGCCGGAGCCGGCGCAGGTGTAGGAGCACTTGCGGGCAAAGCGCTTGGTTCAACTGTGAAAGGCGCACTTGTTGGCGCTGTAGTTGGCGGGGCTGCCGGCAATATTATTGGCCATCGGATGGACCAACAGGCAGAAGAGCTTGAACAAAGCTTAAGGGATGCTGAAGTTCAGCGAGTTGGTGAAGGCATTGCCATTACGTTTGACTCTGGTTTACTCTTTGGATTTGATTCATCCGAAATTCAACCTGATGCACGGGAGAACCTTACCCAACTGGCTGCCAGTCTGAACGAGTATCCTGATTCGGATATCGTAATTGTAGGTCATACAGACAGCAGAGGAAGCGAAGAATACAATCTGGGCCTCTCAAACCGGCGATCAGAAGCAGCCAAAACCTACCTGGTTTCCCAGGGCATCCCATCTTCCCGAATACAGGCTCAGGGGCGTGGTGAACTTGAACCCATAGCTGATAATGACCTTGAAGAAGGAAGAGATCAAAACCGAAGAGTTGAAGTCGGAATTATCGCAAGTGAGGAATATGTGAATCGTATTCAAGCTGAAAACCGGTAATGTCATAATTAAAAATATAATTACACAAATGCCCCATGTTCACCCCAGGTCTGCAGAATCATAATTACCCATCAGCGGTGTTATATGCAGCTATTAGCATACTGCATTTACGATGAAAAGAGTGCTGCTCATTGCAGGGATCACGGTTTTGGTCATCCTTTCAGGTCTGTTTTTATGGCTGCGGTTCGGAGTTGGTCAGGAGAAGATCCAGTCCATTCTGGCCGATGCCCTGGGTCCGGATTACACTGTGGAAATAAATTCAGCCCGTATTTCACCGTTGCAGCGGGCTGTTTCGATCGGACATATGACAATTTCGACATCCAATGATGGCCATGTCATTTTCCGGACCGATACCCTCCGCATTACCGGAATAAATCCGGGTCTGATTTTTCGTAAAAATATCATCCTTTCGAAAGTTAAATTAGATGCGTTTACCATCGATTGGGATCCTGCACGTCTACCCGATGATGAGGAATCCGGCGATGACACTTCTGTAGAAAAGCTGAAGATAGCCTCGCTTGATATCACCAACGGAACTATAATTGTACGAAAAGAAGGAGGGGAGAGCAACCGAATGAACGCATTGAATCTGAAGGCAGGTCTGGCATTCGAATTTAAGACCGATCCGGATTCCCTGGATATACCACAATACAGTGTGGATATTGACTCACTTGGATTTCTGTTCTCAGAGGATCGGTATCGGCTTTCTCTTTCCGGATTTAATTTCGAACATCAGGATAGTCTCCTGACATTATCGTCCATGAAACTGATTCCGGTGGGAGGATATTTTCAGTTTATGAGATCCCGGGAGTTCGAAGCAAACATGTTTGATATCGAAATAGTGAATTTTACGGCCGCTGGAATTGATCCGGCTGCCTTTCACAATAAAAAAACCGTAAAAGCCCGATCTCTGGATTTCGATGCATTCAGCATTCATGTGGCCAAAGACAAACAACTGCCCGAAAAGCCGGATAAAAAAGATCCGACATTACTCAATAAAACTATTCAGAATCTGCCGGTTGCCATTCAATTCGACTCCCTGTTCTTCAGAAATACGAACATACAATACTCTGAACAAGATGAAGAAGGCACTCGTCCCGGTACGATCTCTTTTATGAATTCCACTATTCAGATTACTGATGTAAACTCGCTTTCCCAACTCCCGGCCAGCCTTAATGCCGTTACGTACCTTCAAAATCACTCTGAACTCAACACCGAATTACATTTTTCACTACATGACGGACCTTTTCATATGACCGGATCCGGTAATTTGCATCCATTCGATTTAAAACAGCTGAATTCCATTTTTATGGATCTGGAAGGGATGGAAGTCGTGAGTGGGTTTGCTCATGAACTTGAATTTTATTTTGAAATGACAGACGACACCAGTTCAGGCAGCATGCATCTGGTATATGAAGATCTGAAAATGGAAATTATTGATATGGATGATTATGACACAAGTTTTACGAATTCCATAAAGAGCTTTATAGCTAACGAAGCTGTACTGAGAGCTGATAATTTAGCCGATTCCAATGATGAAGTACGCACAGGAGAAATTGATCACGTGCGTAATTCTGATTCGTCATTTTTTCAACACCTCTGGCACTCTCTCAGATCAGGTATTTACGATATCGCTTTACGATTGTAAAGCCAGACACTACGCTCCCACTCCGTTTGCCCTTCGAATAGTTATATGGGATTCTGAGTGGGAGCGCATAAAGTGCCTGTGGGGGGGGTAGTTCTGACAATATCTGATAAAATAGCCAGTGATTATTACATTTAAGTAAATAATGTTTATATATATCACTGATTTATGTGTTGCAGGGATCAGCAGACCTAATACATAGGCATATAATTATGTAAGACTTTATTGCGAAATAATACCCATCCCTGCAACTTCAGGAACTTTGGAAGAACCGTTCTTTATCAGTACAGGTTTTATATGCTCTCCAACCGTCATCCGGAAATTGCATTTCGCACCTTCTTCAATAACAAGTTTTTTCGAAGAGATATTTCCCTTTACCACGCCGCTCTTGTAAATGGTAAGTCCTTCACTGGCAGTGATATCACCGGCAACTTCTCCATAAATCTGTACTTCGGAAGCTCTTATGGAGCCACGCACTTCTCCGGATGCTGCAACAACTACTTTTCCCGTACATTCAATATCCATTTTTAATAATCCGGCAATGCTTGTATTCGTCGGGATAGTCATTTTACCATCACCGATCACCGAATCTTTAATGAGCCAGAAAGAATCCGCTTTTTTGTAAAACATTGTTCCCTCCATCTTGGGTATTATTATAATAAACAGACATTAAATCACTAATAAGACTGCAGGATTTGCTTTATTAATGCAATAACAAAAAAGCACTGTGTGTCTATATAGTATATCATTGTAGTTCTGTTTATTTGTTATTTAATATGCGAGTTTGACATATATAATATTATATATGTCACGATGTATAACATGATATAAGCATGTTATCATGAAACCCATAATTCAATAACAATATCCTGTTAAAAGGACAGAAAATTATTACAACATGAAAAATAATGTTTATATATATCACTGCTTTATAATGCAGTAATCTATGTAACCTTCTGACAGTAATATATAAGAGTAAATACCTGCAGTATTGGCAAATTGCTTAGTGACAAACATTTCACAACTGAACTGCACTTTCGCAGTAGCCAATGCAAACGATTATGAAAAAAATAATAACACCTTATAATTCCTTTTTGCTGTTTAGTCTTGCAGCAGTCATTGCGGTAGCAGCCTGCTCCACCACGAGCATGCAGCGGTCTGAAGACGTTCAATCCACAATGCAAACGGTAGACAATGATATCAAGAGAATTGTTGTGCAGCTCGATGCTACAGGAGCTTCCCTTGATGATCTTACGAGACCGGGTCAGTCAGATTTGAACAGAGCATTTGACCTGTTTTCCGAGAATGCCTCAAAAACAAAAAGAATGGAACGGGATTTTGCCAAACATGCCAGAGAGATGGAAGAAGCCGGAAAAGCATATTTTGAGAAATGGGACAAGAATGGCCAGCAGTATGATAATCCTGACATCCAGGCACGAAGTGATGAACGGCGTGCAGAGCTTGCCGAGACCTACGACAAAATTGCTCAGAACAATGTCGGTGTGAAAGAGGCATTCAAAGAATATGTGTCAGATATAAATGAAATCGAACAGTTTTTATCGAATGACCTGACAAGAAATGGTATTGAGTCAATTACTTCAATTTCCAACAATGTCTCGGATAATGGAGCTCAACTGAAAAGTGAACTGCAAAGACTTCAAAGTGCCATTGAAAATGCCCGGACAGAAATGAGGCAGAATTAATTATCCGGGTACAGTTGATGTCCACGCACAGATCAAAGGGTAAATGCGTGATTGTCAATTTTACCCCGGACTCATTTTACGAAGCATAGTGATCCTTGTGTAAGGGGTATAGTTGATAATGTCTTTTTGATGGAAGTACTTTTAATGGGGCCGATGCTTGTTTTTCATTAACATAATTTTGCACCATCTCACAAGTAATCAGTCTGATTCCCCCGGGGCTTACATGAAAGCATTTACTGTCCTGCTCCCGGTCTTCTCCGATAACCAATCCATCCGGTATAACGGTGTTTTTGTCAATGATCGCGTTATGTATCCGGCAACCGGATCCGATTACGGCATCCGGCAGTATAATCGAATTTCTGATGAGGGAGTTTTGCATCTTTACCCCATCCGATATAATCGAATTCTCCGATCTGCAACCGGCAATGATGCATCCTGCAGAGATCATGGAATGGTTAATATTATTACTATGGTCATTTTTACCATGTAAAAAAGTAGGAGGACGATCTTGCGGGATGGACTTGATGGGCCAATTCGGATTAAAAATATCCATACAATGAGTCGGGTCAAAAAGATCCATATTTGCCTGCCAGTAAGAATCAATGGAACCAATGTCTCTCCAGTATTCCGGCTTCCCGGATACCTCATCTACAAATGGCCAGGCAAATACATTTCGTGTATTTAGTGCTGCCGGAATGATATCACGTCCGAAGTCATGGGTAGACTGATCGTTAAAGGCATCCTGCAACAAAAGTTCAAGCAATCGCTTTGTCTTAAATACGTAGATTCCCATGGAGGCCAGGCACCGGTTTCTATTCCCCGGAATGGTGACGGGGTTAGCAGATTTTTCTTCAAAACCGGTGATTTTGTGATCCGTGTTAGTGGTCATGACACCAAATGACTTCGCATCTTTTATGGAGACTTCAATGCATCCGACCGTGACATCAGCCTGTTTCTCTGCATGAAATGAAAGCAGCCGGTTGTAATCGAGCTTGTATATGTGATCGCCGCCAAGAATCAATATATTTTCAGGACTGTATTTTTGTATGAGGTCAATATTCTGATAAATCGAATCAGCTGTCCCTTCATACCATTCATCCTTGTTGCGCATCTGGGCCGAAATAGTTTCCATAAAACCATCAAATCCATTATTCAGGAAATTCCACCCGTTGACCAGATGACGAGTTAGTGACTGGGATTTGTATTGCGTCAGCACTCCGATGTGTCTCAGACCGGAATTGATACAGTTTGACAGTACGAAGTCAATGATACGATAATTCCCGCCGAAAGGTACTGCAGGCTTTACCCGCCATTCGGTTAATTTCGACAGACGACTCCCGCGTCCTCCTGCAAGAATCATGGTCATTACTTCAGGTTTTTTTTCCCGGTGACTAAATTTGTTTTCCATGTCCTTGACCTTTATGAGTTATAGTAACCAGTGGAGTCCTAAGGCTTGCATAGGTATTTGTTTTCCCTTGAATATCAAGGACCCATCTCCACATTGTAGGGACAACAAAATTATATACTCAGTATCAGGAAGGCGTTACATGTATATTTACACCTGTTACATATTTTACGTATTCCGGCAAGTTCTCGATATCTTGACAGGTATTATTCCCGATATTATTAATAAAATAAAGCGTGTGGAGCGATAAATATTCAAAAAACATGTAAAATGTGTAAATGATTTATTACAATTTTATAACAATTTGTATACGTTAATAATCTATTATGTCAGTTCATGAAGATTACATACTCAACTTTCGGAGTTCAGAACAACAGTTAAATAAAGCGGTAACTTATTGTAAATCAATAAAATAAAAGAGAATAAGTCCTCTGGTTTTTGTATTTTAAAAGTGCTCTAAACAATTAGAATACAAC
>NZ_JAFIDN010000020.1 GCF_017921895.1 Natronogracilivirga saccharolytica | reverse complement strand
TCTCATGGATGCGGCCAGTCTGGACCTGTCGGTGCGCACCAACAACAACATGATCAGCCAGGGGGCGGGCAGCGGCTTCTCCGAACTGGAAACCCGGCTTGGCTTCAGCTACCGGTTTTGAGAGATAATTTACGTGAAAACATCAATGAACAGTATATATAGTATGATGACCAGAAAGGTATTTTGTCTTCCCAGGACAATGGTTGCTTCTGCCATGATTTGGATGACCCTCGGACTCCATTTGTCTGAATCGGCCATAGCACAGGAGAGTGTCCAGGTACAGATAGTCAATATCCCCGGGGTATTGCCGTCTCCGTTTATCAGTGATCTTGAAGACGATGTTACCAGTGGTCGTTACCAGGTCCATATTAATTATATGTCAGCCGGTACCACACCCATAGATCTGGAATTCGGGGTCAGGCTCTATAAAAACCGTGAACTTCTGGTGGATGAAGTATCTGAGCCGGTAAGTTTTGATCCCGGCTTTCATGTTTTGGCTCCTGCTTTTGATGTGATTCGCTTTGACAGGTCGATTGACCAGGTACTTTCAAGCCTGAGCTCGTCACTGCAGAGAACGGTGCTGCAAACGGGAGCACTTCCGGAAGGTGATTATCGTATTGAACTGGACGCCCGCCTGCTCGATGACAGAAGCAACGTCAACATCATCAACGGCCGGGCCTTTTTCTCAGTGACCCATCCGCAGCCGCCCCGGCTTGTGACACCATCCAACAGGGCCAATGTGACCATGCAAACGCCCCTTTTCAGCTGGACACCGGTGCTGACGCGCGGCAATTTTTTTCTGGAATACGAATTTTTGATGGTAGAGCTGTTTGAGGGGCAGAGTCCGGAGGAAGCCATCGATGCCAACAGGCCGTATCACGAAGAGGTTTTTTCAGACATAACCACCTTTTCATACACGCCGGATCTCTATCCGCTGGAACCGGGCAGTACTTATGCATGGCGGGTAAGGGCATTTGAAATAAATGATGAAATGCCGATTAAAAATGACGGTGAAAGTGAGATTTATACGTTTACATACGGAGAGACACGGGCACGGCCGGAAGATCTGGCAGAGTTGGGCCCGATTGCCCTGGCCCCCGGTCTGGCATACATCATCAATCCCGAAGATCTTGAAGTGGAAGATACCGGCAGTTTTTACGAGCTGAATGGTCCGGCTGAAGTTCGTTTTCAGATGGATTATCTGCCGGAGGACATTGTGGCCCGGGCTGATGTCAGACAGCTGATGGTACAGCGGACTGGTTTACGTAATCCGGTTGTTGCCGGGGGAAGGGTCTGGATAGATCCCGAACCGATAGCCGGGAATCTGATGAAGGGCGGAGATATGGTCACCCTTTCGGATCTGCAATACAATTTCGGCAGCGGGTTTTCTGTCAGTGCGGATTTTGAGCATCAGAATTTCGGAAGAATTCAGGCATCGGGTGATGTAGTTCTGACACAATCCGGTTTGCAGGGATCGCTTTATGCCGAGCAAGAGGATATGATCCGGTTTGAGAGTGATATTTTGACGGTTTCGGTGAACAGAATTCAGGCTTCCTTCCCCGATATGGATATATATGCGGATGCCGGTGTCGAGTTTCTTGGCGAGCCGTCACCTTGCGGCATTCGCGGATTAAATCTGCTGAGAGAGGAAATCCATGCGAACTGGAGCTGTACCGAGCCCAAAAGTTTTGATCTGGCAGGGGGTTCCGGAAAGATGGATTTCAGGCTGAGCCGCACTTCGGGAACAGTCGTTCTGACACCCGGGACCGGGGATATGGAGTTTACAGCGAATACCCGCGGAGAGCTCAGGTTTGATTTTGACAACACCGAACCGTGCGGAGTGCAGTTACGTGGAGCTTTTGGACACGATGCCGCTCCGGAGTTCACCGTGCTGACAACATCCTGTTCCATCCCGGAGCCGAAGCTGGATCTTGGATTTGCATCCATTGCACTCAGAGATATCAGTGTTGAGACATTTGAATATGATCCCGTTTCGTCTGAATGGGATTTCGACATTCCGTTTGAAGCATCCCTGTATTTTCCGGTATTTGACGACTGGAGTTTTGAGCATGATCAGCCCATGCGTCTGACGCGCCAGGGAATTCAGGTTCCGGAGTTTTCACTCAGCAGCAATTTACCGGAATTTAACTACGATTTTCTCTCACTGGCATTGAATGAACTCGAACTGGAGCAATTCACCTTTCCGTGGTTTGAGTGGGACGGAGGAGACCCCGGCCCATGGAATCTGACATTCGAAGCAGAAGCATCGATTGGAGAAACAACCGGACTCCCTTACTGTTTGACCAACGCTCTATTCAGCATTGATAACGGGACGGTTTCAGACGGGCAGCTCTCAGCTGATTTGCAGCTTGCCCCGCTGTCTGAGTGCAGCATGGAATTCCTGCCCGATCACAAGCTGCATATTTCATCCATTGGAGGATCCCTGATAACAAATTACGAGCCCGGACTATCGCCTCCGTTCTCGACCGTGGCTGAAATGAATGTGGAAAGCCGCTATGAACCGGGCTGGCCGGTAACCTGCAGTGACGACGATGCGCAGCAGATGACCACTGCAGACATATCATTTCTGGGAGGCCTGCTGGAGGGTATTGTCTCTCTTGACAACACGCAGTGCCAGATGCCTGTTGGTATCATGAATGCCGGATTGAACCAGGTGCAGCTTGAGCTGTTCAGAGATAATGACAAACAGGGAGCCATCCTTTCAGGTGACGCCACACTCAATTTGTCTGCACAGGATCAGGTTGCGGGTACGTTTGCTTTTGATATCCCGGATCTGAAATTCACGGAGCTTGATTTTTCACTGCAGGACCCGTTTTCCTGGGACATCCCCTCCGACAATCCTGTTTTCAGTTTCATTATAGATCAGGCAAGCATTGACCTTGACGGATTTCACGTGGATGGCCGTCATGAGTTAAATGTCGGGGACCACACGATCGGCACAACTTTTGACAATGTTACTGTGGATCTCTACGACTGGAGCATTTCATCCGGACAGATTTATCTGGATGAACATTTCGCTCTGGCCGCTTCTTTTGATGACGGATTCACCGAGCCGTTATTCACAGCGATGCCCCTGAGTGATGATGATGAAGCGGAGATGCCGGATCAGGGGCTTTATCTGGAGCTTGGGGCGGATGTGGTCATGGACAGTACCGGCATCAGGACCTCCGGCAGTGCAGATGCCTATATTTCAGTTGCAGATTTCAATTACGATAACATCAGCGTGGAATTCAGCGATGATTTTGCCTTTCAGTTCAGCCCGTTCCGGGTTGCAAAGGGGCAGGTGGATTTCTACTTCGATGCCAGCCGCATCGCATATCTTGATGCTTCCGGTTTCAATCCGCTCATAACCGGATTTGCAGCAGAAATACTGCCGGAGAAACTGCCCCTTCCGACTACCAGCATCGCATATCTCAGGCTGCGCGATGCCGAAGGCGACCTGCTCGTCGATTTCGAAGAACCCGAAGCCGGTCTGATAACACTGTCAACCCGTCCGGATACCCAGCTTGAAATAGTGATTCCGGCACTGGATCCGGATCAGCCGCCTGTTGCAGGCGGGGTAGCGCTCGAAGACTTCACCATTACGGCATCGCCGGGCAATTTCAGCGTCGATACCGGACAGTTGTGGGTCTCTGTGCCCGATGATGATGTCATCTCCGGACTTATTTCGGATCTCGGCATACCATTTGATCTTTCGGAGATCAGATATGGACGTACAGACCTGCTTGATGATGCCGGATCCTTTCTGCAATTTGCCGGAGATTTGCGGCTGTTCGACTATCCGGTATCAAGCCAGGCCAATACGCTCCTCAAAATTTCCGGAAACGGTCTGCTGTCCGGTGAGTTTGACATGCCGGACCTTGATGTGGTGGTCCCGTTTTTTGATTACACGGATCAATTGCAGCTGGGAATCACCGGTCTGGCCGGATCTCTGGCCATGCCGAATATCTCATCCGGAAGCATCAGCTACAACCTGAACATTGAAGCGGATATCAAACTGGGATCAGGTGCCGACTCAGAAGCACTGACTTCACTTGAACTCAACTTTCAGCCCGGCAGCGTATCCATGACCGGCTTTGAAAGCATTGTCCCTGAAAATCCGCCGGGAGTAGAGCTGCCCGGATTTGCCATGAATCTGAATGCCATCACATCCATTCCGCTGTTTGACTATACAGCGCAAGACGGATGGGATTTTCTTATCAGCCTGGATGCCGACTTTGAGTTCAGCCTTCCCGGACATGAACCATTTACCATGCCTGTTAACGGCCTTCAGCTTGGAAACAGCGGATTTTCCATTCCGCAGCAAAACATGAACAACAGTACGCTTAATGGCCTGACACTGCCGTCGTTTGATATAGCAGGCTTTACTTTTCAACCGCTCGCCATGCGTACAGCTGATTTGATTGAGTTCAACTGGTTTGATGGAGAGCTGCCCCAGATACAACCCGTATTTGATTTTGAGCTGAGGCTGCCCGATATCGCGGATGGAGACCTTGAGCCGCCGGATGGTTTTACTTTTACGGATGTCAGCTTCATGGATGGTTTCCTCAGTGGTGTGATGCAGCCTTATGAGCCGCTGGGCGGACTGCTGATTCCGGCAGGACCTCCGGGATTTGATCCTCCCAAACTGAGGATTGATGAAATAACCGGTGCATTGGGCTCGCTGGAAGTGGACGGCCAGCTGATCCAGAATGTCGACCTGTCACTTGCCGGCACGCTGGAGGAAATCCCGTTTTTTGAGATCGAAGATCCCGATTGCGAGATGGATATCACATTTGCACTCGATATCGAAATGGGTGTCGGTTTCAGCGGGGAAATTCAAAATATCGTGCCGTGCGGCTCCGTGGAAATGGGGCCGCTTACGCTGTCAGCAGGTACCGGAACGCTCCGGTTTGCATACGACGAGCAGCAGGAAGCTATCTTCGACGGGACGCTGATAGCCCAACTCGAAGGACCGGAACAATCCATATCAGCTCAGGGCAGCGTGGAGCTTGATCTTCTTGCAGGACAGATCCTCGATGGAGAAATTGCGGTCAATGATCCATTTATGCTGGGACTGCCGCCATCATCAGGTGATCCGTTCATGGAGTTTGAAGTGCAAAGTGCGGTCCTTGGGAGTCAGGGATTTCTGATCGATGCAGTAGGCGCCCTGAAAGCCGGTCAGGTTGATGTCGATGTCGCGTTCAATCAGCTGCTCTTTGGTTTGCCCGATTTCGGGATCGAATCAGGCAGTGCTGAAATTGCAGGGGGTTTCGGCGTGCAGATCGGTTTGTCTCCGCTTTCAGCCTCGATTACTGCTGACGGGGATGAGCAGCCTCCGGAGAGTGAGGCGCTGCTGATAGCCGTAGAAAGTGCGGTGACTCTGGATGCTGACGGACTTAATTTTGACGGGCAGGCGGGAGCAGCACTGCGTATCGCAGATGAAGACTTTGCCAATCTTCGTGCGGAGTTTGAGGATGATTTTGCCCTTCGGCTCAGAAGTCCGAGTGTGAAAAGAGGTCGGGCACTCATTTATCTCGATCTTGATGACGAACCGGCCGAAGAACCGATCGCCATTTTTGACACTCAGGGCTTTACATTTGGAGGCGGTCTGCTGGCTTTTTTACCGGACACGCTCGGATTGCCGCACAAAAATATTGCCTACGCTGTGATTCGGGATGATGAAGGAGAAATGCTGGTCGATCTGGAACCGGTGGATGGTGGTGGTTATTCAATACAAACGCTGACGGATCCTCTTGCGGTCCGTTTCCCGTCACTTGCGGCACCGGACGGCTCCACCCCGGAGATCGAAGTACATTTCAGCCTGACAACCGATGACAATTATGTGCCGAACGGAGGCACCTTGTCGATGCAAACAGCACTCGACCTTGAGCCGTACATCGGCGCTCCGGTATCGATTGACTCACTTGGAGTTGAAAGCGGAGAAGACCTGCTGCTCACAACACTCATTTCGTTAGGGCTGCCTGAGGCTTTCGGCGGGCAAAATGCAACGGCTTTGACAACGGTCGGTCCGGGCGGATTTGAAGAGGCCATAATTACGCTGGGTACATTGCCGGATGTTTATGATCCCTCCATGGATCATCTCATTGAACGGGATATCATGGCAACACTTTCAGGCGACGATGAGGAAAGTGAGTTTATTGTAGGCATGTACGGGGCCAGGCTGACAATCAATTCGCCTGCGCAACTGCAGCTGGCCGGATCGGTTTCCACCTCGCTGCTCCAGGATGAAGATGATAATTTTGCCCTTTTCTATTCGGCGGCATATGATGACGGCTGGGCTTTCGACGTGTCCACGGACGGAGTCGCCCCATCGGTTTCACTGGGCTTCGCCGATCTGGAATTCGACGAACACGATCCGTTTTCGTTCTCCATCGATGAAGATGAGTTTATCGTAGAAGTCAGCGGCTCCATTTCCTTCTCCGAAATGCTGGGAGAAGACCTCTCCTTTTCATTCAGTGATCTTCAGTTTGGAGCCACCGGCCTGCAGGGCAGCCCGGAACTGGTATTTGGTCTGGGGTCGGCCACGGCAGACTTGCCGGATCAGCAGTTTGACTTTTTCGCCGGATCGGTAACCGGCAACATCGTCAGCCCTTCGCTGTCCGTAAGCGGCAGAACCTTTTCCGCTTCTGTTGCTCAGGGTGATCTCACATTCTTCGACCAGACGGTCGATTTTGAGGACTTATATGTCGATACGCAAGGCAATTTCGGAATCGGATCCATCGAATCCGAGGAAGTGCAGATCTTGCAGCAGTACCTGGTCCTGAAATCACTCGGCATCAGTCGGGGTGAAGATGAGGGCTTACGATTGAGCAGCACGTTCGGGTTCCTCATTCCCGACCCGATAGATCAGGGGGGTGAGCTCTTCTTAACGGTGAGCAGAGATGCAAATGAGGTTGTTCAGGTTGCGAGTGAATTTTCAGCTGATGCCGGTTTTGATCCGGACTCCGATGAAGAAATTACCGTTGATCTTGGCGATGCGGTCACGGTTACACTCACAGACGCGCTGATCGGCATCGATCCGATGAATATTTCCCAAACGGAGATAGCCGTGGCGGCAAGAGTCGCGTTTCTGGGAGAAGACAGGATTGATTTCGGCGAAGCCGGCAATCTGGCGGAAAATCCGGGAATTTCTGTAAAAATGGGACGTGATCCGCTGGTCAGATATAATATCACCGGAAATGTTGAATTCAAATTCAAGCACAGCTTTTTTGAGATAGACATTGACGGAGACGTGACGGCCTCAGAGGAAGAACTTTTCCAGATTACACTGAACGGAGAAGCAGGTATTGATATCAGCGGGGTATCCGGTGAAGCTGGTTTTACCGGTATGGTAATAAATACAAGCGGGATCGATGAAATTGGCAATTTCACCGGAGAAGCCAAGTTTGACATCATGAATATCTTTACGCTCGAACTTGGACAGTTCATTCACAAAAAAGATGAGGAAGGTTTTTCCATCAGCATTGCCGATGGATTTGATTCCGGCCCTTCAGATCTGGGAGAAGCCGAAGAGGCTACTCAGGAGATCGATGTGGTCGAATTTCTCTGCTTCGGCCCGTGTCCGGAAGCAACAGCAGAAGGTGAGTCCGGCGGTGACAACTCCGCCCTGTACCTGAGTCTCGGAGGAGAAAGCAGCGGTTCAAGCGGGGCCTTCAGCGGTGGTATTCACCAAATTCTTTTCTACCGGACAGTAAACGACGATGTGACATTCAGTCTGGACCGGTTTGAGGTAGAACTGGGAGATATGTTCGAAGCATCAGCCAGCCTGCTCTATCAGACAGGTGGCGGCGGCATGTCTTTGATGGCGGCCGGCAGCGGACGTTTTGAGATAGGTGACAGCCAGGCGGGCGCCATGATTGCCGGTGCGTTTTCAAATATGGATGAAGAATTGTCATTCGGGATATTCGCAGCAGTCAGCGCCGATGTCGGGCTTGAAATAGTACCCGGTGTAGTAGCTATCGCCGGATTTGGAGGGGGCTTCTTTTACAATCCGACCGGACAACAGCTGGACATGGTGGTCGGAGCGGTTGACGACTTCCGCCCGGATCCGCCCGGTGATATCCAGAGGGCAAGCGCACAAAGACCCGGAGACGGTGACATCGCCTTTGCCGTACTTCTCTATGCCGAGCTTGAGCTGATAGGTACTGCAGGAGTTAATTTACTGGCCGGAAGTGTGTTTATGGAGATCACCAACCAATATTTTTATATGGATGCGGACGGTGTTATTCTGGGTCTTGACGGTTCAACAGGCCCGGGTTTGCTGGCCGGTGCGGCCATATCCGCACAGGTAGGGCGTAATCCCAATGATCCCGGATCCATTACCATGAGTGTCAATCTGCAGGCATCCCTGCAAATGTCCCCCATGATGACGGGAGGAACAAGAGGGGAAGGTATCCAGTTTATGCTTACGACGACTGATGACGGTGTCGTATGGGGAATTATGGGAGGCATTGATATGTCGCTTTATGGCGGGCTGGTCGGTGGCGGGGCCGAACTGATGGCCAGCAATGACGGCTTTTTGTTTGGAGTGGATCTGTGGGCAAGTCTGGACCCGCCAATAATCAAAGTTGAAGCCGACATCGAGGGTTCGGTTTGGTATCTTACCTACGATGGCGCAGATATGCCTCTGGGGGCGTATGTCATTGGCAACGGCGAAATCCGTGCCGGATTTACCGTTTCCGCTACCGTCAAGGGTGCTTTCGTTCAGCGTGCATCTGACAGGTACGAGCTCTTTGGCATGGGTGAAGGGTGTGCCGGTGTAGGTCCGCTTGAAGGTTGCCTCTCAGGATGGTTTCAGATCAAAACCAATCCGGTGCAGGTGGACGGCGGGCTGAACCCGGGCGACAAATCGCAGATTTTTGAAGACGCTAAAGCTCAGCGTGACGAGTTTGAGCAAATGGTGGCCGATGCCATGAATAATCTTCAGTCCGAAATGGACGCACCAACGGTGCCGGGTGTTCACCTCGATGATCAGCTTCTGGCTCAGGCAGGTTACAATCTTACACGTACATCGGACTTCTACCGGTCGGTCTGGCACTGGGCAATGATACAGAATGAGCAGCATGCCGGAAACGATGCGCCTCAGATATTGCAGGATCTGCAGCTCTTTGAAGATCTCGGTGGCTTGCTTTCCCTTTTCTTTGGAGGCAGCTATCGCAGTGAAACCAATCTTGAAAACAACAGTGCAACATCCTGGACACAGGCTTCCGATGATTTTGAAGCGATTATGGCCGATATTCAGAATGTTGCCGATGAAACCATCCAGCGTCTTGATGCCAGCGTAATCAAGGCTATCCAGTATGAAGCCGATGCTGCTGATGCCATGAACAACATGATGACAGCCATGGCGACATCACCGGTCACCGAGATGTACCGCCCTCCCGGTGCAATGGATGAAGGCAATGTTCCCTATTTTGAGATTAACAAAGATCTGGCTGCAGGACAATCCGCAGCCGTTGAGGAAGTTCTTGAGGCATTTCAGGGACTGGAAGCGCAAATTCATGCCGTTGTCGACTCCATCGAGCATAACCTGAACGAGATGGACCTGCTTCTGGGCATGGAGCATGCAGTCGGATCGTCCGGCGCCGACGCACCATCCATCAATGCGGTTTCCGAGATGTATGCCGAAGCACTTGAGACAGCTGACAGGTACTACAGTCTTATTGCAAACCGGTACTGGCACAGAATTAATGCAGCATCCATGGTTAACGGTGTGTTCGGTGCACTGGAAGGAAGTCTTGAAAATGCGGTTCAGACATTGCTGGACAGACTGGAAACCGCGTACTACAACAAGGACAATGATCCCACAACCTACCAGAACGAACGTCAGATGGCGGCCGAGCGTGTCCGCATTGTGGAAGATCTTGCCGACAATGCAGACATGTTTTCATCCAGATACCAATTTTCGGGCTTCCCGCTCGCACAACAGGCCTACGATGATCTTGCAGACCCGGAAACGGATGATTTCAGTATCTATGAAGAGAATATCCGCGGATTGTGGATAGACATGCATACGCTCGGAAATCGTCAGTACATGTCGAGCAAAGCAAGTTTCATCAGCAATCAGCTGCGCAGCGAGCAGTTTTATTTTCGTCAGTCAATAGTCGATGCCATGGCGATCAACACCGGGCTTCTGGATGATTTTTACGACCTCAAATCAAGCATGCTTGCCAATCTGTATCACATAATTGACAATTACATAGAAGTCAGAGGGCAGATTGCAACCGAAGAAGACGACAAACTGCCTCAATATCAGGACCGGCGCCAGGAAATACTTCAGATGCTTGAGCCGCCGGTGCTTACAAAAGTAACGGTAGATGCCGACTATCAGAGTCCGCACTTCTTTGGAATAGCGGATATCACCTGGGAGGCATATCATCCGTCTGGAATCGCCGATGTGGGACTGCATATCCTGGAATACGAACAAGATACCGACATATCGGTCGGATTCGATGAGTATGTGAGCATCGGGAAACCGGACGGTTTCCGCTATACTGCCTTCAAAGATATCTTCACGCATGCCGATATTCTCAGTGATGAGCCCTGGTTGAACACCAAGGAAGTAAATGTCGGTTTGCGGCTGCGCAGTGTTGGCGGTGCATCGGCAACGCGCAGGGCGACCTTCAACATGCAGGTTGGCAGCGGCGGCGTGTCGACATCGCCGGGTCAGGATTTGATTCCCGCCAATACACTTCCGCCGGAAGCGCTTTATGTGCATCTGGAATATTTCTATAATGAAGGTATTGTTACGGAGACCAAATCAATGGGTGGCAGATTTTCGAATATCACATGGGAAGAAGAGCAAGATGTGTTCTGGACCCCGGATCCCAACTATATTGATATACGGGTGATGGTCCGTGAAACCGAAACGAATATTCTTAAATACGAATATGCGATCGGATCATCCAGGGGAGCTGATGATATACTGGAATGGACGGATCTTGTTGGCCAGTCCAGGTCGCTTATCGGTGTGGATATGTATTTCACCGAAGCCATCACCGGTCAAAGCAGAATGCTGAACATGGCACCCGGTGAAAAACACTATATCAGCGTGCGGGCTTACAATATGAACAACCAGGAGCTTGAGGCGCAGTGGGACAAGCCGGTGGTTTACGACGGTACTCCGCCCACAGCTCCCACAGCACCGGACGGTCTGACAGTTTTTACAGCACAGACATTCTGGCAGCCGGAAGTGGAAACGCACTCTTTTGTCAGCAGTCCGCCTGATTATAACCTGTCACTTTCTGAGCAGATCAGCCTGCGCACAGAAACCGATGCCGTGCCCTCACTCGGACAGATCCGGTGGGGTGCCGCGACAGATGATTTATCGGGTGTATCTCATTACGAATACCTGGTGACTACAGAGGAACTGGTTTCCGATCTCGAATTTGATCAGCATGCATTTACTACATCCGGTACAGAAGTAACCATCACGAGTGGCGAGGGCAAACACTCCAGCCTCGCCTTTGGATTTACCGATTACCTGCATGTGCATGTGCGGGCAGTCAACAATGCCGGACTCGCCGGAGAGGTGTATACGATAGGGCCCCGCTATCCCAACGATCCCAACCCGCCAACCATACCCGTTGCCCGCGGTTATCTGGGTCCCGGTTCTGTCAGAGCATACCTTACAGAACGATCCTACGATGCGGAATCCGGCATTCTGGGGCATCAGTTCTCCGTTGGCACCAGTCCGGGTACTAGTGACGTACGCAGCTGGCCGACCGGCAACAACCTGGATAATTCCCGGGCGGGTTACATTCACTCCTGGAGTACGACACCATCTGTTGCCATAACCAGAGATGCATTGCCCGAAGGTCAGGAGTTGTACATCAATGTCCGGGCAATCAACGGTCAGGGCCGCAGGTCACGAACAGTGGCAACCGGACCATTTGTGCTGGACAGCACTCCACCGGAAGAACCGCAGTTGTCTCTGTCAATGTCGGGAAGCCAGATGGAGATCAAGCTGCAGAATATCCTGGACCCGGTTTCTGGTATATCAGCAATAGGTGTACGAGTGGTACATGAACACGACTCCGGTACCACACCAATTGTTCCCTGGACCCCGGTCGCAACGTACCATCCTCCTAAAACGGGAAGTTTCAACAAGACCATTCCTTACAACCCGCCTTCGCAGATTCCTCCCCATGAACTGCGGATATATGTGCAGGTTGTGAACCGGGTCGGTCTGAGCACAACGGTCCATGAACAACTGCCGCCGCCGCTGATTCTGATCCAGTCTCATACAGCACAGCAACACAGCGGAAGTATGTTTCTTATAAATTGATTAACGGTTTTTCTGAACATGAATAATTTTTTGTCTAAAAAAAGCCGGGATTTGCAATCAGCAGTGCACCGGATGTGCCACCGGCCGGAACTGTCGATGCAAAAAATCCGGAGCAGTACCGGTTGCATCGGAATGGTGCTTACGGCATTTCTTTTGCTTATTCCTGTGTCTGTGCTGCAGGCTCAGGACATCATGCCGGTATTAACTCCGGATAATGAGGTATATATTTATCACAATCAGCAAACAACCCTGGGCCATGGGTATAATGTATACCGGATAGTCGATAATGAAGAAGAACTGCTGACGGATGATCCGGTTTATCCGGCGAGCAACGGGTCGGAGCTGCAGTATTTTGTGGGTGATCTTTATCAGCAGCTGGCCGAAGACCTGGGGACTGAATCGCCCCAGGAAACCTTCTTTACACTCAGAGGAAATCAATCTCTGGGAAGAATGCTCAGCTCACTTTATCCGGAGTATGCCACTGCACTTGGATATCTTTTTGTTGACGAAAACCCGGTAACTGGTCGCCGCGTGACATACCGGTTTGAATGGGTAAATACCAGGGGCAATCCTACAGGGGTGTCATTGGAAGAGACCGTGGCTGTCGGAGCAGAACCGCTGGAGCCGCCACCGCCGCATTCGGTCGAAGCAGAGCGCAAAGGGGCGCATGTTACGGTGAGCTGGAATTATCCGGAAACAGAGGCAGCCGCCTCAAACGTCATGCGTTTTAATGTATTTTTGCGACCCGGGAACCGGGACCATTTTCAGCTCAGATCCGATCGTGCCATAGTGCGTCAGAGCGGGATGACCGCTTTCAGTTACAGGTTCCGGCTTCATCAGGATGTAACTGAAGCCGATTTTATGATTCAGGCCGTTGATATGACCGGCAAAAACACCGCTGCAAACGATCCGGTCCGAATTCAGCTGGCTGATGCCCTGCAGCCCGCACCGGTTAACGAAGTGTACTTGTCCACGAAAGAGAGAACCATTGTCCGGCTGACCTGGCCGGTCGGTCGGGAGCCGTTTCTGGACGGATATCATGTTGACCGTTTGGACACAGAAACCGATGAGAGGGTTCGTCTCACTGAAGAACTGATACCGGTTGCGGATCCGGTATTCAAGGATGATACCGCCGTTGAAGGCAAAACGTATTATTACTTTATCATTGCTGTAAGTGAAACCGGAGTGGAAAGCGAGGATGGAAACCCTGTGATTGCTTACATTGAGTCCCGGATTCCGCCGCCTTCGCCAACAGCCCTGCGCGCAGCTGCCCATCCCGAAGAGAAGGTAGTGGATCTGGTATGGGAGAGTCCGGAACACGACGAACTTTTCAATACCTACGTGATCTTGCGCAGAGAGTACACGGAAACCGGAGAGAGGGCCTTCTCTCAGGTTAACCGTGGCCGCGTTTTGTCGAGATCCCTTACGGACTCAGGAATTGCGGAGGTTGGTTTTACCGAAGGTGTGCGGTATGAATACGGAGTTGCAGCTGCCAATGTTCACGGCCTTCGAAGTGATACGGTATTTACGGTTGTCCAGATGCCTTTAATCACCCCGCCCGAGCCACCCTCAACATTTCAGGCCAGTATAGACCGCGGCGTCAGGGTTAATCTGACATGGGGAGCATCATCGTCCCCGTCGGTGACATCCTACAATGTGTATAAAAACAACGGGGAGCGCGACACGCTCATCGCCAACATTCCGAAAAACCGTCGTTTTCTGGTTGACAGTGATGTGCGTCCGGGCAGAGAGTATCTGTTTTTTGCCACCGCCGTTGATTCGGCAGGCAACGAAAGCCCGCCGTCACGTAAAGTGGATTTGGCAATGCGTGATTTTTCACCCCCACCATCGGTCCGGAACGTACAGGCGGTGCAGCTTAACGAAGCCGTTTATGTACGATGGGAGCCCTCACCCGATGATGATGTGCTGGGTTATGTCATCAAGCGATCCGATCTGTCCAACGGCCGCTATGAGGCTTTGGTCGATGAACCGGTGCGGGAAGTAAACTGGGTGGATACAAATGGTGCTGCCGGGCATTGGTATCAGGTATTGGCAGTTGATGCATCAGGCAATGTGAGCCGGCCCAGCTCGCCGAGGCAGGCCGTTACCAGAAACTGAACCGCTCGAACTTCCGGGATTTTTTTCATAGTATTACGTTTTGACAGATATTGGTTTAAGAACACCATTGTGTTTATGAAAAAGTTGGCGACAAAACCGGAATTTCTTGGCTGCATTCTGCTGATTATCAGTATAGTGATATTCGCATCCCCTGCACTTTCTCAACAGGCCTCTTCTGACCTGGAAAGAGCGTACGAAAAATACCAGGCTGAAGAGCATGAACAGGTCATTGCCCTGATTGAGCCGAAAATCAGGCACGGGTATCCCCCGGAAGGAGCATTCCGTTTGATCTCATCCGCCTATCTTCTGACAGGGCAGCCGGACAAGGCTTACCAGGCAGCTTCCGAAGGTGCCGGACACTACCCCAGAAGTGCGGAACTGCAGGTGATGATGGTGGATGCTCTTCGGCATGATGATCCTGACCGGGCCCTGGAAAAACTGGATGACATAATTACCGCATTTGAAGAGGGGGAGCTGCACTCGGAAGGAATCGGGCCGGATGATTTTCGCCAGTATAAATCGCGTATTCATATCATGGGCGGACGGGCAGCGCTTGATATGTCAGATTTTGAATCGGCGGCTGCCCATTTTGAATCAGCAGTCACTCTGGATCCGGATGATATCAGCAACTACCATCATCTGCTCTACTCCTATTTGCGGGCCGGTGAATACGACAAAGTCCTCGAGGAATACGATGCATTGCCATCAGAATTGCAGTCGGACCGGACCATGGTCACCCTGCGAAGCCAGGCGCTTCTTGAGCTGGAAGAAGTGGGAGAACTATCCGAAATATACCGTGAGCTTTATGAGGAGAATCCGGACGATCTCGAACAGGCCCTTGTTTACGGTCAGCTGCTGATGGCCGACAATCAGATACTGAAGGCCAACGAACTGTTCAACAATTTGCTCGAGAAATACCCGGAAGAGCGCAGGATTTACGATGTTCTTATCGAAGTGAATCAGCAGCAAATGAACTACCAGGGTCTGGCCGTACTCTACGAGGAAATGATCCAAAATTTTCCTGATGACGACGAACTGCCTTTGAAACTGGCAGAGGTAAGGCAAATACGGGGAGAGTATGACAAAGCCGTTGCCGTATATGATTCTTTGATTCAAAACAGAGGCAGGGAGTACCGGTTTTTCAGGAAACAGGCTGCCATTCATTACCGGCAGGGAGATGCAGAAAAAGCATATACAAAACTGGGGGATGCCGCCGGCGCCATCGTTGTTGAAGAAGATACCGGGGATTGGGCGGAAGATCCGGATGCAGAAACAGCCGGTGGTCCTGAAGAGGTTACGTTTCGTGATGACGGCATCGAATGGCTCTTCGATATGGGAAAACTGTCGTTTGACATGGGCGAATATCCGGATGCGGCTGAATACTTTACTTCCTATACCCGGCAGGCTCCTCAAGATTCACTGGGGTGGAAGATGCTGGGACGGGCCTATGAGTATCTTAATGATCTGGAATCTGCTTATGAGGCATATCAGGCTGCAATTTCGGGGGGCGCTTTCTGGCCGGAGGCTTACACCATGATTGCCGGCAGGGAATACCCGTTGAACGAAGATACACTCTATTATGCTCTGGAACACGCTGTGGGTGAAATAGAAGAGAGAAAGCAGCTTCTGGGACTTCAGGCTCAGTTCGCAATGCGCGGGAAAATGCAGGGTGATGGCGGACATCTTTTTTATCCGGCAGAAGATCAGCTGCGTGATATCATGAATTCACTCGATGTGCTGAATGACTTTATTATCGAGTCGCTGCCCGCAGCCCGGATCCGGAATATGTATGACCGCCTGATGCAGGAATATCCGGACAATTCCGGTGCCTATGAACTTGCGGCATCCTATTTTGACAGTGCCGGTGATGAAGAGCAGGCGCTGCTGCTGTACAGGTCGGCAGCTGATATCAATCCTGAAGACCACAGGTACCACATGTCAATAGCATCCATCAAAGAAGAGCAGGGCAAGTATGACCAGGCGGTGATATGGTATGAACGGGCACTGGGAGCCGGAGCTGCATCCGGGGTTTATCGCTCCCTGATTAGAGTGCATCGGGAAAACGGAACGCTCGACCAGCTGGCAGACCGCTGGCTGATTCGCTATCAGTCTACCAGTGTCGATCCAGAGTTTCGTGAATACCTGATTGATGCGCTGCACCGGGCCGGACGCCGGGCGGAAGCACGTGAAATAGCGCAGGACGGATAGCTCAGCAACCGGCAACATACCGCAGAAAAATTCTCCGGGTTTTGTAAAATGAACTTCACAAATATTAAAATGGGCTTAGCTACCCCGTGTGTGAGCCTGTATTAACCGCTTGAGAGTCCATTATTATTAATTTTAATAAATTCTTTTTTTTCTTTCGGCCTGGTATTTTTATCATTATACCCGTATCTCTTTGTTATTAGGCCGGTTCGCCATTAGTTGACGACCAGGGCCGTTCTACCTTCATCATAATAATGGGAAAGTCACTGGTTTATCTTACTACTTAATCGACATAGCGTTGTAATTTTTGTCCTGTCATTTGTTTTCTTTTTGTTTGTCCCGGCTGATGTATACAGCCAGGGAACGGGAACGGTAGGAGACACCGACATCCAGGTGTTCAACATAACCGGAAGTGTATCGACTGAAGCGCACGCCTACACCACCAGCCGCGATGCCAACCGCCGGGCCCCTCTGGGCAACGT
>NZ_JAFIDN010000019.1 GCF_017921895.1 Natronogracilivirga saccharolytica | reverse complement strand
CGCGCATCAATCGCCGAAGTCTTTTGCGGGAGATGATTTCTCCCAAATCTTCCAGAAGGGGTTTCAAACGCCGTGTGCCGAACGAGCGGAACCGCTTGTTGCTGCGCAGATCCCGAATCAAGCCGACAATCTCGCCATCACGGCTGGATCTGTCCGTGTTGTTTCTGCGTTTTCGCCAGCTGTAAAATCGGCTTCTGGTGACTTCCATGACTCTGCAAAGGCTTGTAATCGGAAATTGCTCACTCATTTGATCAACAAAACGGTATCTCAACGTGAGCGAGGTACAAAGATACCGACGGCCTTTTTTAGAATGGCGTTCTCCTGTTCCAGATTTGCCAGTTTCCGTTTCAGTTCAGCCATTTCCTTGTCCCGGGGAGTGCCACTGCCGGGAAAAGCATTCTCAGCATCGTTCTTATATCTTTTCACCCATTTTCGAAGGATACTTTGATCAACACCCAAATCTCTGGCCGTTTGCATGACATCTCCGGAGGCCAGAGCCAATTCCACAGCCTGTTGTTTGAATTCAATGGGGTAGGTTCTGCGGGGTTTGTTTTCTTTCATATTAGACACCTGGTTTTGTGGTATTCCAAGATACCGTTTCTGTTGGTTATTTCAGGTGTCCTGCTTTAGGGTACCACATCACATCGTTATGTGACTAACGAACAAAAAGCTAAATTCTGCAAAATAATTACTGCTCTTAAAAAGGAACCTGTATTTGAAGCTCCGGATATTTTGTTGCATTTTTTTCAAAAGATCTGAGTGAAGATACTCCGATTCCCATTTTAACTTTTGCATTATGGTACTCAACTGAGTGTGCTGATACGATAAAAATATCATAAGTTGCACGACCAACATGGAAAGCTAATCCGCCAAGCTGCATTACCCGTCCAATGCCCTGCAGATGTTGATCATCATATTCGTTCAAAAAGGAACCTGTTACCAAAAATGCCAGGCTTAATGAGCGAATAATGACACCTGTACCAATGATTCCCCAGTCATTTGCATAAATACTGCCGGCTGAAGGTCCAATCACGGATCCTGAAGCAAACAAAATCATGGATGCTATGCTTTGGTCTGATAATTTCCATCCGGTGGATGCAACCCGTGACAATCCTACTGGAGCCGCTGTGAATACCAATGAGTGAATCCGTGCTCTTGACTTGCTCTTCAGGCCGGTTGCATTTTCCATATAGCCGCTTGAGCTCATACCTTTGGTCTTCATTGAAATGCCAGGAATGTCATGATCCGGAAGTGAATTAAAAGAGCTGCAGGCTATACTCTTTGGTGGAATTACCAATATTATAATTGCCGAAACCATTAAAATAGTAATGATTTTCTGTGCTCCTTCATGAATAAAATGTTTTATATGGGGATGGTGTTCCAAGCTAATTTCTGGTGATAAGCTTTGTTGCGATTGCTATCCAATGTGATTGCTTGTTTGATGTTACCCAAACGGTACCAAAAGTGCAATTCTGATCGTTTTTCATGTTAGCTTCTGTTTTTTTACATATACTATTGGAATGTGATATCGCAAAAACCCATAGTACTTGCATCAAGTACATGTAATTTATGAGATTCCCAGCCATCCCCTTTCTGATTTTCTTATTCCTCTTTATGGTTGGGATACCTGAGTTAACCGAAGGCAAAATACCGGATAGTGAATATCTTCCCGGGCAATTGATGGTCAGGGTTGAACCGCAAACCGATTTCAACAAGGCTGCTACATCAAAAGAATATGCATCAGCAGAAAGGCTATTTCCATCATCGCTGCAAAACATGTTAGATGACTATGACCTGATTTCAGCAAGACCCGTTTTTGGATCGGCAGCTCTTTATGAGCTGCATAAGGAGCATATTTCAAATGGTAAAATTTCTCAGAAGTCTCTTGAAATGGCTCATGCGCTGCAACATACTTACAGCATCAGGTTTGGGTCCGGAGATGACCCGAAGACCCTCTCCTCCAAATTGGAAAATGAACCCGGGGTTATATATGCTGAACCACATTATGTCCACAAAACCGCAGAATTTGTAACTCACCAGACATATCTTCCAAACGATCCGTATATAGGATCCGAGGGTCATAATTATTTCGATTATCTGAATTTAAACAGAGCCTGGGCTTTACAAACAGGGTCTCCTGATGTGGTCATAGCTATCATTGACTCAGGAGTCTATTATGACCATCCGGATCTGAAGGATAACCTATGGCGTAATCCGGAGCCCGGGAGAGCCAACGATTTTTTTGATGAATTTGAAATTTCCAACGACACTATAGGATGGAACTTCTGGGAATCCGGGGATATATTCTCGGATGAAGCCCCGGTGCAGAATGCCGATCCCGTCGGAAACTACAGTACTCATGGAACCCGGGTTGCCGGAATTGCAGCAGCCGTTACAGATAACGGCATTGGAATGGCCGGAGTTGGATTTCAAACCCGTTTTATGCCTGTGAAGGCCGGTGGAACCAAAAATTATCCCAACACTATAGCATTCGCATATCATGCCATTATTTATGCTGCCATAAACGGTGCCGATGTCATCAACTGCAGCTTTTACGGCTCAGACAGATCACGTTTTGGCGAAGACGCCATTGCATTTGCTATGGAATCCGGGTCAGTGGTAGTCGCCGCCATAGGAAACAAAGGTGTTGAGACCAATGACTCCTATCCTGCTCTTTTTGATGACGTCCTTTCAGTCGGTGCGGTAACTGACCAGTTTGACGATAAACTTGCTCATTTTTCAAACTTCAGCCGAAAACTTGATGTAGTTGCTACAGGCAAAAATATTTTAGGTACAACATTTGAATATGATGAGGAATTGCAAAACTGGACACCCGGATTTACAACTTCAAACGGTACATCTTTTTCAACTCCCATGGTTAGTGGCCTCGCCGCTTTAATCAAAGCAGAACACCCGGATTGGCCGCCTCAGCAAATAGCCAACCAGATTCGAGGTTCGGCCCGATCAATTTATCATGCTAATCCCAACCCTGAATTCCTTGGAAAACTGGGAAATGGCGTTATTGATGCGTACGACGCACTGACCAAAGACGTTCCGGTTATCAGTTTTACCGATTATCACTTTACTAAAGACGGAGAACAAAAAATTAATACCGGGCAAACCGGTACTCTTGTCGTAGAAGGAATTCATCTGGGTAATGATTCTCCCGAGTTACATTTCCGGCTGGAATCCCTTCAAACCGGAGCTTTGGTGCTCAATGAAGTCGCAACAAAGAATAATCTTGGACCCGGTGAGCGTTTTTCCATCGAATTTACGATTTCAATTGAAGACGATTACCAGCTTGATATTGTCCCTCAATTTCGGTTAACACTTTCCACGGATGACCTGGATCATGACAGGTATGAAATTGAGCATTTTATCGAGTATGAAGAGTTGCTATATGGTGTACTTGAAAATAACAAGCTTACTGTCTCCATTCCGCCTGATGGAAGCATTGGTTTCATGAATGCCAAGGGCCGGTATGTTGGTCTTGGTCTTATTCCGGACATATATGAAAATGTATTGTCAGAAGCCGGGTTGATGATTGGGGGATTCCGGGACGGAGAAAAAGTAGTAATAAATCAAGTGCGTGACAGTACCGGAATTTCACGTCATTTTCATCCTGTCAAAAACACCTATACTGATCTTCACTCAGACTTGCGAAATGCATACAAGGCAACGGCCTCCTTTGCATCATACGGGCATCCGAAAGCTAATGATATCAGTATTGAATTGGAGGCAATAACTTCACATACATCTACTATAGACCAAACACTGCTTCTGATCTACCATGTTAGAAATAACAGTGACCAATTGTACAGTGACTTGCATTTCGGGGTATACAACCATTGGAAAACCGGGAATTCAACAGGCCATCGCACAGATTTCGATTCAGAAAATCACGTTTTATACACATCTCCTGAAAATGGACGACCCTATGTCGGGGTATCCGTTGCTGGGGATCTTGCCAGTGCCCTTGCAATAGACAATCAATCCGGGATGACCTTGTCCAGAGCAGAGGACAGATCAGACAGTCTTCGGTTTGGAACAAAATGGGATCCCTACGATGAGCAGTACGATGGATTTACTGATCCTGAAAAATTTCTGGCACTTACAGCAGGGACCGATCGCACGGGCATCAGTGCTGAGGACATCTCCACAGTTATAAGCACCGGCCCGTACACGCTGTACCCTCAATCGGTAGTAACGGTAGGATTTATTTACGGATGGGGGAATACATCCGGAGAGCTATTGAAACAGATTTCCAATGTCAAAGAAATGGATTTATGGGAAATGAAGGATGATCCAGGAAAATACTCCCGTACCGGAAAAGTTGCTGATGAGATTACGCTGCACCCTCCTTTTCCGAATCCGTTCGATGAGAAGACCACCATTCGGTTTGACTTGACGGAGTCCGGACATGTTGACCTGCGTGTTTATAACATGATGGGAGAACGAGTTACAACGTTGGTCGATGGGACTCGTGAAGAGGGACCTAACTTTGTGAACTTTGAAGCATCCAGTATCGCCAGCGGATTGTATATAGTCGTATTGCGAGCAGATGGGCGTACACAATCTCAATTAGTCACACTAATAAAATAAGTACATTTGATTAGTCCCATTGATGTGATTTTTATTGATTACCGGACTCCCAGTATCATCATCTCAACCTGGGTAGTGGTTTTCTTAAGCAATACCTGCCGGAATAATCTTCCTACTTCACATACATCATAACTCTCGATTTGCTGAATTCATCGGTCATAATTCTGTATATATACATACCACTTGACAGGCCGGTAGCGTCAAATGTCACGGTATGATGTCCTGCTTGTTTGTGTTCTCCACTAATGAGAGTAGCCACCCTTTCACCAGTTACTGTGTAAACTGTAAGTTCGACATTAGCATCTTGAGGCAAACCGAACCGAATAACGGTAGCTGGATTAAACGGATTCGGGTAATTCTGTTCGAGTCCAAATTCCTCAGGCACCTCTTGTTTATCGGCATAGGTATCTTTTTTTGTAGTACCAGTCAAAGAGATTTCTGTTTCTGAATTTTCTGGATCATTACTTTGAATTACCAACGACCCTTCGTATTCTTCACCCATTTCATCTGGTGAAAATGTAACTTCAACATTTATAGTATCTCCGTAATTCAGAGTTAGGTTATTAATATTTGAATGATCATTGCTAAATATTTGAGCTGGATCAGTAGAAATCTCAGTGATTTCCAGAGGACCCAAGTTATTATTATATAGCTGGACGGATTTTGTTTCTGAATCACCCACAGCCACTTCACTGAATTCTAATTGAGTGGGACTATAACCTAGCTCCGGATCAGACGCTTGCAAATGTTCCGTTAGTTGAATGTCCCGGTCAAGACCCTGCAATATAGGATAACCGCTAACTCCATCGCTAATATTCAACATTTTCCATACCTCAGAGAAATCCCATCCAACATCCGTGAATGTGGACTCGGTTTGCATTTCAGCTGTTTGCTTTGGTGTACCAAGATGTCTGAATATTTGTGAAGTTTCTACATCCCAAAAGCTATCTTCTATAATTTCTCCAGAACCAACCAAACCGCCAACATTGACTGTGTTACTCTGTCCATCAACCTTGCCCGTAGAGTATGAGTTTTTTATTAAAGCGCCACTTGAAGCGAGTCCGACCAACCCTCCGATCTGTCGATTACCAACAATACTGCCAATAGCATACGTGTCAATTATTAAGGCATCATTGGTAACATATCCAACAATTCCTCCGACATTCCTGTCTCCCGAAGAAACGATCTCTACATTAGACCAACTTTTTGAAATTTCCATGCCAAAATCTCTTGCTGATCCAACCAAACCACCAATATTAACATCCCCTCCAACACTTATATTTCCGGTTGCATAAGTTTTTGTCAAATTTGATTGATCAATTCTGCCAGCAATGGCCCCCACATGGCTATTTGCGATAATATCGACATCTAATATTCCCAGATTTACGATTTCAGCTGAATTAATGTACGCAAATAATCCCTGGTAGTTACTATTAGGTCGGTTTATAACGAGGTTGCTGATCGTATGACCTTGTCCATCGAAGGTTCCCGTGAAAGGACTATCGCTCATATCACCAATCGGCTGCCATCCGCCATCGGAGTTAAACGTTTCATAGCCTGGAGTACTCTCATCAAGATCATTTTCAAGTAAATAATCTCCGTCAAGCAGATCTCGCACTTCATTTAAATCATACCAATCTGATATTCGAACTACTTCAGGTTGATTGTTTATCAGAAAAGGATAACCATTGTTCAATAATGATATGATTGACCATATATTCGCAAAATCCCATCCCGCATCAGTAAATGTAGATTCCTCTTTCATTTCTTCCGTAGTCAAGCCTGTTCCACCATCGCTGATATCGGTTCCTGAAGTCTCAGTATCCCAAAAGCTATCCTCTACGATATCTCCGGCACCTACTAATCCGCCGATACTATTTCCGGTTCCTGAGACTTCAGTTGTAGAGTAAGAGTTTCTTATAGTACCACCATTGGATGCCAGTCCCACCATTCCGCCAACCTGATCATTACCAATAATAATTCCATGAGTGTAGGAATCTGTAACAATAGCGTCAGCAGTCAGATACCCAACCAACCCGCCTGCATTTCTGTCTCCTGAGTGCTCGATGTCGACGGATGCCCAGCTTGAAGAAATTTCCATCCCATCATAGCGAGCAGAACCAAACATGCCACCAATGTTCAAAGTACCATCTGAACTAATCTTCCCGCGGGCATGGCTATTTGTAACAAGTGATTGATCAATTCTTCCAGCTATGGAGCCGATATGGTTATCACCGGTTATTTCAACTTCCACACCAAGATCCGATATCTCCGCTTTATCTATATAGGCAAAAAGGCCCAAATATGTTTGTTCCGGCTGATCAATAACCAAGCCGCTGATAGTATAGCCTGCACCGTCAAAGTTGCCCGTAAATGGATTATTGCTGTAGGCACCTAAGGGGTCCCAGCCTTCATCGGAATTGTAGTCATGATATCCTTCAGTTTGCTGATCCAAATCAGATTTGAGAATATAATCTCCTTCCAAAAAATCACGAACATTGCTAAGGTCATGCCAGTCATAAACTGAAAAAGGCGCTGTATCTTCGGCGATGAAGCTTTTAACATCACTTTCTACAGATTCTCCGTTTTCAGTAACAACAACTTTGAATTCATACTGGCTGCCATTTGTCAAATTTTCCAGGACATGATGGAAATTTTCGGAATCGTATACAGTTTGAGGCGCCGTGGTTTGCCATGATGGTTCATCATCAGGCTCATAATCCGTTTGAATAACTTTAGTATGCTCATCAAAACCACCAACAGAAATCCATTCTTTGTTCAAATGATCCCTGAACCGGGTGGTTATAGTAGTAGTCCCGCCTCGGGCAGTGACCGTCATAAACACACCCCCGCCTGTTGGATCTAAAAGGCCGCCAGGACTAATATCCACAAAATCATGATTCATGTAATTTTCTTCCATTGACCAGGTGTGACGATGACCGCGATACCATATTAAAATGTTATAATCATCCCATTCATCCTGAAGCCATCCTCTTCTGTCTTTATCCCAGATATCAGGACCGTCGTCATGGGCCACCTCATACATACGTCTTAAACCTTGATGTGACATAAGAACAGTCGGAGCCTGCGGGTCTGATTTTAACTCATTATGAAGCCAATCGTTCTGATCCTGTTTCAGGTTTTTTTCTGTTTGATATCCTTGTGTGACATCTCCACCATTCCACATACCATCATCAGAAAAAGCAAGAAAACGTACTCCACCCAGGTCTTTATTGAAATAAACCCTATCCATTACACGCTCACCCGTTCCATCTCGATCGAAGTCATGATTTCCAATGACATAGGTCCAGTCATGATCCAGATTGTCCATTGCATCTACAAAAGGTTCTACAAATTGTGGGTCATCTTCAACAAGGTCACCTAAAATGATTGCATAATCTGATAAACCCAAATCATTTACATCCTCAACTGCATCTTGTAAATAATCCAACTCAGCCAAGTCATCTGTTCGGCCAATGTGTGTATCAGCACCAATCCACCACGTTTCCTGAAAATCTATACCTATCTCTCGATATTTGAACTTAACCTCTACACTATCGCCTGTTGTCATACCACTTATCTCACCACGTAGTACAGCTGATGAATCTGTAATTTGTGTGGCATCATTGGCAGTCAGAGAGATCTCTGAAGAGATTCCAGAAGCTTGAGACGTTTCCATGTTAGTTTCAGTAGATGCCGGCAAGGCAGCAATTACTAAGATGACCAACAAAAAATGCAGATATTTTTTTGATATGAAAGACATGGCAGTTGTGCTGATAGGTTATTTATTAGTAATTATCCGATAATAAGTAAACGCCTTTAAATTTTAATTGTTCCTTTTTTTCAGAACAAAAGAGAGTTTATCGGCTAGTGCATACACTCCTTCTTGTGATGGATCTCCAAGAGCATATAATGAAAAGACAACTTTTCTTGTACCTGGTGGCACCACTCCATCGGTTTCCTCATAATTTAAAACCGTTTTATCAGTTCTGTTTATTTCTTCTTCTTTTAGCATTACAGATGCAATAGTTTCGTTATTTTCACCAAGAAACACTGCCATAAACATCATTTTGTCACTGGAGCGAGCTTTTCTTCCGAGATAACCGTCTAATTCATATTTAACATTTCTTTGGTCAATATCGGTTTCCAGAGGAGACAGATCCCTATGTTGCGTGATTTTTGAAAAACTTCCTTTACTTCCACCGATAAAGGCATTTCTAGCTTTGCGTTCTATTTTGTTTTCATCAGGACCAATGTGTGTTTCATCTTCAGGTAATTGAAGAACGGTCATGCTATGCCAACCATCATATGCCCCGGTATACTGCTGATCCCTCCAACCAGAAACAGCATGATCTAGAGAGTTATCCTTAGCACCCCGATCGAACTCGGCATCTCCGTTAAATACAAGATTAGTATCAAAAACAGGCTCAGGCATACTTACCGGGTCTAGAAGATTACGACCATCCAGGTCTGCTTGTTCCTCTTCTGGAACACCCATAAACGAAAGTACAGTTCTGGCAACATCTACTACTCGTGGACGAACGTTCATATCCTCTATATCAACAGCCGGACCACTAAGAATCATAGGTACGAATCGTTGTACGTAGTAGTTTCCACGGTGTCCGGTACCCAGTCCGCCATGATCAGAAACGACAACAATAAGCCACTCCTCCGTCCCATCTGTCACACCAGTTCTGCTGTTCAGTGCCTCCAGGACATCACCAACTCTTTGATCCGTTACACGGAGTTGTTGTCTATATTCTTCTATATCCATTGAAAATCCATAACTATGTCCGGCTGCATCAATATCGTTTTGGTAATAAAAAATCGCATCTGGGTCCTGATATCTCAGCAATTCGACTGTTGCCTTAGTCACATTCACATCACCGTTATCCTCGTGCCTGTCATGAAAAACGAGTGAATCCACTCCAAAAGGAGTGCCATCCGGTTTTTTAAAATTGTTTGGAAGCTGATCCCATGTTAACAAAGAGGCTGTATATATATCTGGATCGAACATTTTTAAACGCTTCAAAAAATGCGGTGTATCCGTAAAGTCATGCCCGGTGTAACTATTGGTAGTTACGCCATGCCTATCATGATGAACGCCATTAAAAGTCGCTGACCAGCTAGGACCACTAAAGGTAAGATCTTGAGTATAACCAAATGCCAACAAACCAGAATCATTATCAAAAAGGCTATACAAATTTGGCGTGTATTCTTTATTTACTGCATCCGGAAGAATTCCATCAAGGCCAATTACCAGTACCTTTTTTTCTGTTGCATCAGCTACTTGAGACAAAAAAAAGCTGAAGAAAAATAACAGTAAGACTTTTTTAAACATTGTTTTAAAGATATTAGTATCAACTGTATATGAAAGCAGTAAAGAAATGTGCAAATCGATATAAAGGTAATACGGTTTAAAATGAAAAGTCACTTAGGTTGTGACGTATACATTCGTTACGATATATCTAGAAAAAAATGCGTGACTGCATACATCACAGTCACGCATTTTGCCAACTAAATTAGGATTATTTTCAAGTTTTATTTGGTGAGTGTAAGTTTGCGTACATCTACAAAGTCCCCTGCCTGCATTCTGTAAATATAAACACCACTTGCAAACCGACTACCGTCGAACTCTACACTGTGGTGTCCTGCATCTTGAACTTCATTAACCAGTGTTGCAACACGTTCACCAATCACGTTATATACCTGTATGGTAACATGTTCAGACTCGGGTACCTGATAGTTGATTGTTGTCACAGGATTAAACGGATTTGGATAATTCTGGTCCAACCCAAACTCATCCGGAACATCACTGATTTGTTCGGCATCAGTCGGTCCAATTACAGTTAATCGTCCGGAAATGTTTGTTTCTCCATCCCAGAAACCACGATCATATCCGCCGTATTCATAATCCTGATCTTCATATTGGAAACGGCTCATGTAGTAATAAGATCCATCTTCCAGACCGGATCCTATTTCAGCCATATATTCATGTCCAAATCCATCATATTCAGGATTTAAGTCGGCCTCGACCCAAGTCCATCCTTCTGCATCAGGTCCGACATCTTCTTCGTTGTAACCAACCCATGCCTGAATATCGTCAGAATCATGGTCATCAAAGGGTCTGCCTATTTGTACACGGCCAAATACATCGAATTCTTCACCCTCTTCTATTTCGCCCTCATCCGGCCAAACGATATTGGCAAAGGTTATCTCGGAAGGAACTGGTACGTCTGTATGAACGGAATTGCGCAGATGCGGATAGCCGTAGTTGATCTCCGAATCCATCTCCCAAACGTTATCGAAATCCCAGTCCGCATCGGTAAAGATGGATTCTGTCTTCATTTCACCGGTAGTAAGTCCCTCACCGCCGTTGCTCTCGTCCATACCTGACGACTCGGTATCCCAGAAACTGGCAGTGATTTCCGATCCACCATCTTCGCCACCAAAGCCGCCAATCAGACCGCCAACATCATCAAGACCGCTGACTTCTCCGGTACTGTAGGAGTTCTTCAATATGCCCTGGGTAGTGCTCAGGCCAAGTTGACCAACTAAACCTCCAACTCTGTCGCCTTGGCTTTCTACATTGCCAGTTGCATAGGAATTTTCAACTAAGCCTTCACGAACATAACCAACCAGTGCACCAGTCCATCGCGAATTGTTATCTTCTCTTTCGTAAGTAGCCGTAACATCGGCTGAAGACCAACTTTCACGTATGGTGGTAGCTTCATCATCGGTACGTCCTACCAGACCTCCGTGAGAATTTCGATCACTGGCGATTAGTGATCCGGTGGAGAAGCTGTTTTCAATCAGCGCACCCCCGTGAGCCCAATCTACCAAAATTCCGGCGTTGTGTGTCGGACTATATATATTGGCGTTAATAAGCCCGAGATTTTTGATGGTGGCTCCATCTTTGATTTCCTCAAACAGTCCTCCAATCTCACTGGACAAATCGCTTATGGTATAGCCATTACCATCAAACGTACCGGTAAATTCTGCGATTGATTCCCAGCCATCATCTACAATGACAAGGTTGTAATCCTCATATCCTTCGGAGTTCCTATCCAGGTCAGTTGTCAGAACGTAATGAGCTTCCAGGTCATTGCGGACATCATGAAGATCTGACCAGCTTGCAATTTCGATTACATCCACCACATCATCCGGTGCATGCTCATAACCCTGCCAAGCCAGGAACGGATAACCCTGGTTTACATCCGGATTGATGCCCCAGATTTCTTGCTCACCTTCTCCAATGAAATCCCAACCAGCATCAAGGAAGGTGCTCATCATTTGCATTTCCTCGGTCGATAATCCGGTACCAGCACTGCTCTCATCGTTGCCGGAGACTTCTACATCCCAAAATGATCCGGTCTCTGTTGATTCAGTGATATAACCAATCAGGCCTCCAATATCGTCTTCATCTCCACTGGCACTGGCAGTTGCAAAGCTGTTATAGATCAGCGACTCACTTGAAACGAGACCGACCAAACCGCCTACTCGTCGTCCACCTTCTACACTACCATAAGCATAACTGTTGGTCACCTCTGCGCCGTCGGTTACGTAACCAACCAAAGCTCCAGCGTTTCTACGATCACCTTCATGTACCGTAACTGAGACGTCCACATCAGACCAGCTCTGGTCTATCACGCCATCTTCTCTAAGCGAACCTGCCAATCCACCGATATTGACGGTTCCGGTGGATTCAACGCTTCCCGTGCTATAAACACGCAATATTTCCGAGTTATCTGCACGACCAGTCAGAATACCCTGATGATGAGAGCCAAGGATATCCGCATTGAGTAGACCAAGATCTTTGACTACACCTTCAACGATGTAGGCAAACAAACCACCATAAGTATTGTCTTCATCCTGGATACTGAGATCACTTATGGTGTAACCGTCACCATCAAAAACTCCGGTGAACGGATTATCACTAAAATCGCCTATGGGTAACCAGCCTTGGCCAGAATTAAATTCATCATAAAATTCGCTATCCTGATCCAAGTCGGTGGTAAGAACAAAATGTTGATCAAGGTAATCGCGAACATTATTCAGATGTTCCCAGCTCTCAATCTGATAAGGGTCATCTTCGGTACCATCACCAGCAGCAAAAGCCGGTACAAGTGACTCAGGTGTGTACCCTTGCCATGCGAGAAATGGATACCCATCATTATCATCCGGATTGATACCCCAAATAGCCTCTTCAAAAGGTCTGAGCATGAAATCCCAATCAGCATCAACAAAGGTCTGGCCATCTTTCATTTCCTCGGTCGATAATCCGGTACCGGCACTACTCTCATCGTTACCGGAAACCTCTACATCCCAAAATGATCCAGACTCATCTGATTCAGTAATATAACCAATCAAGCCACCAATATCGTCTTCATCTCCAACGGCAGTGGCTGTTGCATAGCTGTTATAGATCAGCGACTCACTTGAAACCAGACCGACCAAACCGCCAACTCTTCGTCCACCTTCCACGCTGCCATGAGCGTAACTGTTGGTTACCTCCGCACCATCTGTTACATAACCAACCAAGCCGCCTGTATTTCTTCGGTCACCATCATGTATTGTAACCGAGATGTCCGCGTTTGACCAACTCTGGTCGATCACGCCGCCATCTCTCAGCGAGCCAACCAGCCCCGCAATATTAACGGTGCCGGTAGATTCAACGCTTCCGGTGCTATAAACACGCGTTATCTCCGAGTCATCTGCACGACCGGTTAGAATACCCTGGTGATGAGACCCAAGGATATCAGCATTGAGTATGCCAAGATCTTTGACTACAGCTTCCTCGATGTAGGCGAACAAACCACCATAGGTATTGCCATCATCCTGTATGCTGAGATCGCTGATTGTGTAACCGTCACCATCAAAAACTCCGGTGAACGGATTATCACTAAAATCGCCTATGGGCAACCAGCCCTCTTCCGAATTGTATTCGTCATAATATTCGGTGTCCTCATCCAAATTGGCTGTTAGGATAAAATGTTGATCTAAATAATTACGTATATTATTCAGATGTTCCCAGTTTTCGATTTGGTAAGGGTCATCTTCGGTACCGAAACCTCCTGCAAACACTATTTCAATTGGTACCGCATCATATCCTTGCCAAGTCAGGAAAGGATAGCCATTATTATGGTCGGGGTTGATTCCCCATGTCGCTTCCGGACTGTTGGTTGTAACCATGTCCCAGCCGGCTGCTGCAAAAGTCATTCCGTCCTGCATATCAGTCGTGGACAGACCTTCGCCACCATCGCTTTCATCCATGCCCGAGGTTTCGGTATCCCAGAAACTGGCTATCACTTCCGATCCGGCATCTTCGGCACCAAGTCCTCCGATAAGACCGCCTACCGCATCATCACCACTGACTTGCCCAGTGCTGAAAGAATTAATAGTGACTCCCTGGGTATTACTCAGACCAACACGACCGGCCAAACCACCAACCTGTTCCCCGGGGCTGTTTACATCACCCAATGCATAGGAATCCTCTATCAGGCCTTCACGAATATATCCGGCCAAACCACCGGTCCAGCGAGCATCATGGTCATCGCTTTCATAGGTTACAGTCACATCTACATTCGCCCAGCTTTGTCTGATAGTCGTTTCAACATCATCGGTACGTCCTAAAAGGCCTCCATGTGAAGAGCGGCCACTGGCAACAAGGTCACCTGTTGCAAAACTATTCTCTATCAGCGAGCCATTATGAGCCCAGTTGACAAGAACACCTATATTATCATCGTCCCCGCTGATGTCGGCATTTACAATTCCCACATTGCTTACAACGGCGCCGTCTATCTCTCCAAAAAGACCTCCTTCTTCGGAGACCAGATCACTGATCGTATAGCCGTCACCATCAAACGTGCCGGAAAACTCCTCTATAGGCGACCAGGAATCTCCAATGCCTTCATAGCCGTCACTTTCTTGATCCAAGTCAGCAGTTAAAATATAGTCACCATCCAAATCATTCCGAACCTCATCCAGTTCAGACCAGTTGCTGACTGCAACAGGTTCTGCGTTGCTTGCATTTGCGGTAAAGACAAATCCGATTAACAAGCCGAGCATTAAAATTTTGTATAGCATGTTCATATTCACTTCCCCTTTTTTTATGATCATTACCCACCACAATAAAACTTCGTGGCATTTCTTAAATATTGATAAATTTTACTTGCGAATCTGCTATAACCAAGGGTTACGGTTAAAAACAAGTAATGAAAATTGAATGCATATATTTGCTTTAAAATGGCACTTTGATGCTATTATTTCAGTATCCTCAACAGTGTGTGTAACGATTCAGGGCAGTTAACGGTTAAGTTAAAGTAAGCTTAGTAATTTTAATCAAGAATGTCAAGGTCGGATAGTTTTTCATCTAGTGTGTCTGATGCATATTCCGATAATACTGCCCCCCCCATTCCTGGGGAAGCTTTCATGTACCCTCAAAACTTCAAGTCAACACGTGGTTCGTAGGACGAATACATTTTGGAAACCAAAGCAAACCTACCTCATTAGCTCAGCTACGCGCCTTATCAATTACTTCTTCCAAAGTCACGGCATCACCTCCACGACGTTTGCTTTCATCAGCTGCTTCCATAAATGCGTATATTTCCAAAGTCTCTTCGAGGCTAACAGGAGGATTCCCGGTTTTGAAAAAATCAATAAAGTGTTTTACTAAACCATGGTAGCCGGTAAAACCACCAAGAACCAGTATATCATCTGTTCCGTAAGCTGTTCCACCGTACCCACGGCTTCCTTCTCTTGTGCCGCGTAATACACCAAGAACTTCATCTTCCCACGTACCAACAACAATATCGGTATGCTCGCTGCTTTTACGAGTTACATGCTTACAACCGGTTTTTAACACAGTAAATAAAGTCTCTACACCATGTATACCATACCAAAAAAGATCTGGATGGGTTTCTTCTCTTATAGAAGGAGTGAAAGCGTCAGCACCCAGCACTTTACCCACTTTATTATCATTTCGGACAGATTGAGTTGTTTCAACGTATCTTAAACCAGATGATGAAAATATGGGAACATCATACTCTCTAGATGCGTCCATAATAGCGATAGTATCTTTCAAGCTGGCGGCAACAGGTTTGTCAACGAACATAGTCTTACCTGCTTCCATCACTTGCAAGGCTTGTTCATATCGTGGATTACCGTCGTTGGTCAGCAGTAATACATAGTCGACCATATCCAGAAGCTCTTCAATTGAATCAACGACATCAACACCCATTTCTGAGACATCTTCAATATATCCGGGAATTCTCTCATAACTTGATGGGATTTTCCGGCTACCATAAGGATAAGCCGCCACTATGTCGAAATCCTTGAAATCAGTACCTTCATCCTCAACATTTACAAATCTGGTAAAATGAACAGCATGTGAGGTATCCAAGCCAATGATGCCGATTTTTGACGTGTTCTTTCGCACTTTGGACTCTTTTGCGAAAGCAGAAAAACCGCCAATAAAACTTGAACCGATACCAGCTGCGGCAAGAGACTTAATAAAATTTCTTCGATTATATTTAGCCATTTTTAAATTCCTTTTTTATTTAAGTTACCATACATTAGTCACTATGAGTTAACCGATTTTTTTGATAACCTTGTTTAAAAACAAATAAATAAGAACCAGGTTGAATATGAATGGCTTAATGGGGTGAAAACTTATAAATCATATTAAGATTGAGTAACTCATTAATGCCACTTATACTCTGTGATGGTCATTTAAATTGAGGGTTCCCAACCAGGTTCATATTCTCTTCGCCAAAGCTTCATCGCATCATCGTCCCCAACAATACGCCCGTTATGAGGTGCAATTGTAAGCATTCGTTGTTTACGATAAGCGATATTTCCAAGGTGACAAATATGCACACTTTTATTTGCATCACGAATATCAGTCACGGGTTTTTCACCGGTCTGCACACATTCTGTAAAGTTAGTTATATGATCTTCGTCAAGATCAAATCCAGGACCGGTAAAATCAATGTCACCATTATCATCTTCAGAGTCTACAACTACATTATCATCAAAATCATAAACAATGTACTTATTATTACCGAGATGCATAGTACCTTCAGTGCCATGAAATGTAACACCGGTAGTTTCTCCTTCAATGCCTCTTGGGTTACAGCTTCGTGCCTCCCACGACACAGTTTTACCCTCAGCAAAATCATAGTTGACAACCTGAGTATCCGGTGTTTCCTGATCATCATTAAAATGATATCTGCCACCCATCGAGGAAACCCGTATGGGATAATCAACACCGAGCCCCCAACGAGCCAAATCAAGGAAATGCACACCATTATTCAATAATTCACCTGCCCCCCAATGCCATCTCCAGTGCCAGTTATAGTGGATAAGATTATCCAAATAGGTTCTTCGTGGTGCAGGCCCCTGCCAAAGATCATAATCGAGATGATTCGGAACCGATGCGACTTTTCCATATCCCATGGAGCCACGCGATTGAGCATACCAGCAACGAGCGAAATAGACATCACCGATGATACCTTCTTTCAAACGTTCGATACCTTCACGAACAAGAGGCCATGATCTGCGCTGGTTGCCCATTTGTACTACGTGTCCATATTTATTTGCTGCTGCCACCAGAAGTTCTCCCTCATGAATATTGTGGCTGCAAGGTTTTTCAACATAGACATGTTTACCAGCCTGCAATGCAAGAATTGAAGCAGGAGTGTGCCAATGAATAGGTGTAGCAATGACAAGAGCATCCACAGAGTTATCTCCCAATGCTTCCCTGAAATCCTTGACACCTTTGGGTTCTCGGTCCTGACCTCCTTCTTTTACAGCATCAAGCCCTTTTTTTATCGCTTTTTCATCTACATCACAAATATATGCTACATCAGAATTCGGGTGTTGGGCGAATCCGTTCGCCAATGCACTGCCTCGTGAATATGTACCCATTACGGCAACAGTAACTTTACTGTTAGGTGAAACGCTGCCCATTCCAGCGCTCGTTTTGCCCATTAAACCCAAGCCAACTCCGGCTGCACCGGTCATCTTAATAAACTTGCGACGATTTATTGAGTGTGTCATAAGAGCTAAGTTTTTAAAAGTTAGGGGTCAATTTAGTTATCATCTACTTTTTTCTCTGAGTCGTCTGACAACGGCGGAATAATCACATCAAGTTTTACGCTTTCAAGAATGTCATCGACATCTTTTGACACTTTATCTTTTCTATAATAAGATATCAACCCAATTATTGAAAAAATAATAAATGATGCAGCTATAGGTGCTCCAAGTTCTCCGGCAACAGTAAAATCATAACTGTGAAAGCGAACAATAGCAAAGGTAACAAGTCCCGCGAGTACTGAAATTATAGCAGCTTTCGAACCGCAATAGCGAAATTGTGGTATAAGACCTAAAATCATGGGAACTGCAATTGGGCCAAGAAGTGCAGCAAACCACATTACAATTAATCCCAAAACGCCACCAAACTCATCAGCGTATATTGCAATTATTACTGTTAACAATGTGAAAGTGAAAGTTGTAACCCTGGCGATGTAAAGCGACCTTTCACTTTTTAAATTTTGAAATCGCCTGGAAAGATTTGGTAAAATATCCCGGGTAATAACTGCCGTTATCGTGTTCGCATCCGATGATGTCATAGACATGGTATTGGCAAACATGGACGCAATGACGAGCCCAACCAGTCCTGGAGGAAGAAGCTCCATAGTCAACAAAGCATATGATTGAGTGGGATCTTCCATTTCGGGAATTAAAATTGGGGCTGCCCACATGGGGAAAAAGAGTATCAGTGGCCAAACCAGATACAACACAGCCGATAACAGAGCTGCTTTTCTTGCTTCTGATCCAGAGGATGAAGAAATATATCGAGTTGCTAGATTCCACTGCCCCCCATTATAGCTCAGAAAATTAATAAAGAGAAAGGCCATAGCAAAACCGGCGGTATATGGCGAATTAAACGGTTGAGAGTGATCCTCTGGCAGTTGGTCCCAAAGTGTAAATACAGTAGCGGCACCATCCATGATATTTAAAACAACAACAAACATTACAATTCCGGCAATAATCTGAACTACAAACTGTGCAAAATCTGTCCAAACTACAGCCCATAGACCACCGAGTGTGATATAAATTAATGAAATACCCCCAGCCAGTAATATTCCATATAAAATGGGTATCCCTGTAAACACATTGAGAAGGATAGCAATGGCAGCCCACTTGGCTCCAACATCAAACAACTTTAATATTACACCACACCATGCCATTAATTGTTGTGTTGGGAGGCTGTAGCGTTGCTTCAGATATTCTGTTGGCGACTGTATGTGCAAACGCGATCGCAGCCGTGACCATCTTGGGGCAATAAGAAAAGAACCAGCTAATATTGCCACCGTAATAGTCAACGCCCACCAAACGTAAATAGTAAACCCATGCGTATATGCAATTGCTGCGTATGCTACAAAGACAGCACCACTGTAACCGGAGACATGGTGAGAGATACCTGACAACCACCAGGGCAGTTTACCGCCAGACACAAAGAAATCTTTTGTATCAGATATTTTATAATATGACCAAACACCAATTATGATCATTATCAGAAAAAATAACGCGATTGCAATCCAGTCAAAGCTATGCATTTTTTATTATATTTTTTTTGAGTTTATTGCATAATTAATTGAATTATACACATATTTTTAAAAAGGAAAGTTATAAAATTATTTATAACTACAATTCAATTTTACACTTTACATTTAAAAAAGACCTATGGGCCATCTTTACCTCTTTTGGATCCAAATTAATCAGTCTCAAAGGATTATAAAACGTTGTTTCAACAATGCTATCTATAGCCATTATTCCGCAGGATAACAAATAATTAGCACACTGTATCATATTATATGAAGACCCCACCAGATAACCTGTTCTTGGATTATATAATTTACCTGTTTCGTCTAGGACAACATCATTACCTAGTGTATTATACTTACCAGGTTTTAGCCCAGCAATAGGTGATGCATCACTAACCACACAAATATTGGAAATACCTTTGCCTCTGATGATCACTTTTAATACGGATTCAGGAAGATGATGGCCATCAGCAATAATCATTGCTGTCAATCTGTCATTAGATAAACCTGCCCATAACGGGTTTAGATGACGATCAATTTCTCTTGGTATTCCATTACCCAAATGAGTAAGAGCCTGAGCACCGGCGTCAGAGAGTTTTTTCATATCACCATCATCAGCCATTTGATGACCCAGTGAGATCGTAATACCAAGACTTGTTGCATATTGGCATAACTCATCAGAACCAGGGGATTCAGCCGCCATTGTAAGCATTTTTATCTTCTCATCTGACCATTTAAATAGATCATCGAGGTATTTTTTATCTGGTGGATAAACCCAATCTTTATTATGAGCACCCCGTGCACCATCTTCCGGTGAAATAAAAGGGCCCTCAATGTGGAATCCGGGGATATGATCCCTGAGATTGATATCCTTAATGACATTAGCCATCAAGCCAAGGTTTCTTTGAAAGACATCACGTGATGAAGTAATAATAGTCGGTAGAAAGACCACTGTACCATTACTAATCAATTCCTTGCAAGCGTGATAAAAATCCTCCTCATCTAGGTCTGGACTTGAAAAATCTATACCTTTGTAACCGTTTACTTGTAAATCAACGAATCCCGGAATATTCATTGGAAGAGAGGTTTATATAATTTATACCTGAAAAATCATGGCTGAGAATCAGAAAGAAGAGATGCTGACTCCCTATCCAGAAAAACGGTACAATTATTATGCTTTTGCAAGACTGATGCGGGATAAAGATTGGTTATTTCTCTTTCGAATGAGTTTTTTACGGCCGGAGCCTTTCTTTCATCCGGAACGGAACAAACAATTTCATCTGATAACAAGATATGGTTTATAGACATGCTAATTGCTTTACGTGGAACATCTTCAATATTTTTGAACCAGCCCTCATTCATTTGTTGATTGCGACACGCTTCATCCAGTTCCACAATTATGTATGGATCTGTGGTGTCAAAATCAGCCGGCGGATCATTAAATGCAAGATGAGCATTTTCACCTATACCTATAAGTGCAACATCGATGGGATGTTCCTTTATTATCTGGTTCAGACGATCACACTCTTTTTGTGGGTCATCCCAATTGTCTGCGTTAATAAAATTGACACTTTTTAATGGTGCTACTTTATCTACAAATCTTTCTTTTAAATATTTTCTAAAACTTGCAGGATGGGACATATCCAATCCGACATATTCATCCAAATGAAACATATTTACAGAGGACCAGTCAATTCCTTCAGACTTCACTAAATTTTTTAATGTCTCAAACTGGCTGGCACCTGTTGCCAGAATTATGTTAGCCGTATTATTTTTCTCAATAGATTGTCGGATTTTTTCAGATGCTTTTAAAGCAGACTTCTCCCCCAACTCTATTTTATTATCACTTATATCAATCTTCATAACATAATCATTTTTTAAAGTACATAAATATCATTGTACCGAAATAAACAGCAGTTCTAATCAATGCTATTACTAAGTACAAAACTAATGTAATAACTAAAACCCATCCAATTTGGGTAAAAAGCTCTAAGTATGAACCATCAAATGCGATGACAGCATAGAGATTTACTAAAAAAGACACAACGAAAAGAATTATCAGTATAACCCCTTCCCTCTTTAATGTTTTAGCCCTAATAATCAAATCATTCATTCTATTAACCAGTTACAAGATATTTTTTCGGAAGTTCAATTTTTCTGCCAGTCTTAGTAGCTTCTTCTGCAAGTAACGTCCAGGTAGAAGCATTATATCCTTCAAGAGTTAGTTTTTCCGGTGCTTTGCCCTTTTTTATAAACTCTATAAATCCTTCCAAGTAGAGCAATGTTTCATTTAAATCCCATTCATCTGATATAAATTCTCCTCCAGTTTGTTCACCTTCTATAACCCAGGTTGCGCCACCAATGGGTACCGTATCAAACATACGAGAGTGGATATCAGATATTAGTTGTTGAATCGCCGGTGGTGAGGGAGGTTCTTCCGAATACCTGAGATTGTTTTCCAACGACATGGTTCCCTCATTTCCCAGAACATTAAATTGCATTCCGTGATGCTGGTTGCTTGTAATACAATCATATGCAAAATGGATGCCATCCGGATATTCAAACACTAAAGCAAAATTATCCCAAACTTCTCGACCATCTTTGAAAAAATTGATACTGCCATGGCCCATTACATTCAGTGGTTGCTGACCCAGAACCCAATTGGCTATTTGAAAATGATGGGATCCCAATTCGGTCAACATTCCTGCAGAATATTCGTCATATAAACGCCAATTTCTGAACCGGTCTAACTCCGTTCCTCTTCCACCTGGTACTTCATAAAACAACCATTCAGTATTGCGATGCCAATTGGCACGAAGCATCGTTATTGGCCCGATTTTTCCTTCATTTATTTCTTTTAAAGCTTTAAGATAAACAGGACTAAACAGTCGCTGATGACCAATCAAAAGAATTTTATTTTCTTCTAAATGACTATCGTACATCCATTTCACATCATCCAGAGTTCGGGCCATTGCTTTTTCACAAAATACATGACAACCGCTCTGCATGGAATGAACAGTCTGATGGGCATGCTCATGCAAAGGTGTAGCAATGATTACCCCATCCATGGGGACTTTGTCAAGCATTTCCCTGTAATCTTCGAATCCCTGTGCACCATCAGTTAAAGCAACTGCTTCATCAAGGTGTGGCTCCCATACATCACAAACAGCAGGGATTTCAATGTTCATATGGGTCTTAAGTGATTGAACATTTTTTATAAGTGTTTTGCCTCTGGAACCGGTACCAATAAATCCGATACGAACCGTGTCGGATGGTCGATTACTTGCCTTGCTTTTTGTGTTAAATATGTCGAACCATGGCATTTGATTTGCCAATAAAGCAGTACCTGAAAGTACTGAGGTAAGCTCCAAAAATTTTCTCCTATCAATCTTTTGCATAAGTCAATGTAAATACAGTGTTATTTGGTATGACAAGAAAGAGCCGTCAGCTTTACAAATAAATATCACATAATCCTTCAAACTCATACGCTGTTTTTGTCATATTGTATTTAATTCAATGTTTCTTGAATTAAGTCACGTAATCTATTAACGCCTTTATAATATTCATCAGTATTTCTTTCTCCCTGGATAAATGAGCTAAGTACTATGACACTTTTTTAACTTCTATATGTCTTGGAGAAGGTATTTCCATGCCATTGTTCACTAGTATCAATACACTCGATTTCAAAGTCCGCTTTATCAGAGTAATAAAGTGCGTGTATGTATCCGACAGGCTGATTTCCAGCATGGCCGGCATTAGTAGGAACATTCAGTAAATTCAGCCCTTTGGTATCCACATCCACGCGACCATAGGGATCGGTGTCCAAACGGTGTGAATGCCCAAAATAATAGCCTTTGACATGTTTATGGTCATGAGTGAGTTCTATCAGCTCCTCATAGTCCTTGAGTCCGCGAATACTGCCATCATCTTGTGTGTTCGGCCAAGGATAATGATGGCCATGCAGCATTACCGGCTTATCATTGTAGGTTTTCAGGGTTTCATCAAGCCAATTGCGTTGTGCTTCACCCAACTCACCCCAGGTAATATATTCATCAACCCTTGCCAGGGTATCAAGAATAATATGATAGGTATGCCGGGATTCGATGATTTCAACATGACGGCCCTGAACCATAGGATCTTCCGGTTTATGATCCGGAAATACCGTGTAAAAGTTTTCACGATTTTCATGATTTCCCATTGCAATATGCACCGGAATACCTGCATTGCTTAAATGGCGCAGTAACGTCCAACTAAGCGCGAATTCACCAACAAGACCATGGGTATTGGCGAGGTCACCAAGAATGATAACTCCGTCTGGTTTGCCGTACTTGCCATTGTTTAAAATACGATTAACAGCGGTCTCCAAATTGTCAAACATATTTGAACCAGCACGCAAAGTGTGGGGGTTTTTATCGATGTGAGTATCGGCAATCAGCACGAAATAATCGGCCTCGGACTCATTTCTTGTTTTGTTTTTACTAGTCAGGATACCGGGAAAGCCCAAAACAAGACCGGTAGTAAGTGCGGTTGAAGTGGCAAGAAATTTTCGGCGACCAATTGAGAAGCCGTCCTTTGAATTCCTGCTGTTATTACTCGAATTATCCATTTAGTCCAAAAAGTTCTTTTATTGTCTTCATAAAGAAAGATTATGTGCTAGTAGTCACAATATATTAACCGGTTACTATAAATGCCACCCGTAATACCCAAAAATTAAAACGAGTAATTCAAAAAGTTGTAATATTTGTTTTCTACAAGATCGGCCGTTTAGTAATTAAACACGGAAACGGCACGTTCTTCATTTGCTGAAACATAGGCTGCTTCTACAATTGCCAGAGATTTGAGACTTTCCTCACCCGAAACAACTGGTTGAACTCCTCTATGTAATCGATCCAGAATCGATTGATATTGGGCCAAATGATGTGAATGTTTAAATCCAGCCATCGGACTTGTGGCCCCGGTCGAAGCAGTTTTGCTGCCTTTCTGTTCTGTATGTTTACCAGAGTCTTGCTCTGAACCGCTCCAGGTGTTTTCTTGTGAATCGAAATCAACTGATCTCTCCGATCCGTCTGCAGAATAAAGCCGGAATTCATCACCATCCAAAATAGCGGTGCCTTTGGTTCCATGAACTTCAATCATCCGGTTTTGTGCCGGAATGATAGATGTTGAAGCTTCAAGAGTCCCCAGTGCTCCGTTTGCAAATTTCAAAGAAGCAACGAGATTGTCCTCTCCTTTGATATTTTCATGAGTCAGTGTGTCTTTGAATGCTTGAATTGATACAATTGGTCCAGCCAACCAGTACAACAAATCCACCGTGTGAATACCCTGGTTGATAAGTGCTCCACCACCGTCGAGTTCCAAAGAACCTCGCCACGGTGCTTCATTGTAATAAGACTGATCCCGGTACCACTTAATGGATGCCCTTGTCATAGTAACTTCACCAATGAGTCCCTCATTAATGGCCTTCTTCATCCTTTGCACATCACTGATAAACCGGTTCTGGTAAATGACAGCAAGTTTCACTCCTTTGTTCGCGCAATGTTCTATCAATTTACGGGCGCGTTTGATGGTAATTTCAATAGGCTTTTCGATGATAAGATGTTTCCCGGCATCGGCGGCTTTCATACCATAGTCCAGATGGGTGCCGTTGGGAGTGCAAAGAACCACGACGTCCAGCTCTTTCTGAGCTAAAAACTCATCATAATCTGAATATCCTGTTATGCCATAATTATTGCAAAAGGTATTGCGACGATCGGGGGTTCGGCTGAATGCAGAAGTCAATGATGCATTTTCAAGCCGGGATATCACCTCTGCGTGAATCTGAGAGATTGTACCACATCCGACAATACCAACCAAATTTTTAGTGAAACGGCGGGCTGGAAAGCGGCGACCTTTTAAATCGTCCAAATTGGCTATAATCATATTCGATAATTTTATTATGTGTTTTCGAAAAATTTCACATTCGCCTTGCCTGTGGAATAATCAACTTTCAGCACTTCTATTCTTGGCAATTGCGGAGCGACCTGTTCTACCTGTTCATAAGGCATGACCAGAAATGCTGTCGACAGCACTTCGGCAATTTCGGCTGATTCTGCACAAACGCTGACCTTAACTAAATCCTCCACCGGTGCGCCGGTTCGTGGATCGATCACATGGCGATGATTGATCAGTTTTCCACTGTCATTCACAAAAAAATTACTGGAGGTAGATACCGAGCCGTATCGCACATGAAATGTATGTAGTGACTGATCCGGTGCCAAGTAGTTTTTGATTCCCACTTTCCAGCAATCTCCGGCAGGATGATTACCAAATGTCAGAATGGAACTTTCTCCTAAGCTCACGAAGGCACTTTCAACTCCGAATCGCAATAACATATGTTGTATCTTATCCAAGGCATATCCTTTTCCAAATCCCCCCAAATCAATGGTGATATTATCATTAGCAAAGCGGACATAGCCACCATTTTCATCAAGTGCTATGTTCCCGGTACCCAGTTCAGCCAACATATCACGAACTGTTTCCGGATCTCCATCAGGTTGATCCCTCCAATACTGAAGAATCGGCCACAATGTGATGTCAAAATATCCCTTTGTGAGTTCATGATAGTACCGACATTTTTTCAACACCTTGAACAATTCATTGCTTACATCAACCTTATGATTAGAGGCTTCCATGTTAACTTTGGACACTTCGCTATTTTTCAAAAACCGGCTTAACTGTTCTTCAATTCTAAGGACCTCTTTTTTTATCCGTTGAACAATAATTTCCGATTCATCTGGCTCTATATCAGCAAGAACCATATTACATCGAGTCCCCATGGCAAAAAAACTATGATGCTGAACTTGTGCCATATTGTTGAGCTTATGAATCTAAACAGGAGGTTCTGAAATACTTGGCAAGCTATCTACAATAAATAAATTTCATCTGGTAACATTAACTGCCGGAGGATAGGCATAGTCTTGCCATAGTCGCTCAATTAAACTTGGGGGCAGCTCTCCGTCATATGTAACGTAGCGATATTTAGCAACATAAGGTTCTCCAGGCTGAATAGACATTTCACCTAATTGGGTTGGAGCATAGTTAAAAAAAGGTTCTTCGGGATGAATGCGCACGGGTTGCGGGAATCGATAATTTGATGGGTGCCCCAAAATAGCAATCCCAACTTGTTTATTGTCAATTTTTCCGCCTATATGCACCCATCGCGGTCGAGTTTCATTTCCATCACGCCCAAGACCTTCTGATGTTAAAAAAGTAACATTGTCAGGATTGTCCCATTCATAGTGTCCTCTAAAACCAACACCTCCATAATGATACTCAGGCAGTAATAGTGGATTATCATTATTAGTTGTTTGGGTTACTTCAAGGTCAAACATAAGAAAATCATGCTTGAGGTCATTGTCTAATGATTCTGTATCATTTTTCTTTGCATTCGCAGCTGCTGCCTCTACCAGACCAAAAACTCTGACATCCCATTTTTCATGTAGAGCAACCATGGGATCCTCCGGAATGATCTTCGGATCATCCTTTTTTGACATATCAATAAAACGATGCAAAGAATTGAAACCTGCATGAACAGGTCCGGACCATAAGTTCAAGAGAGTATCTACATCGACCCTGCCGGTGTTGTTATGAACATTCCAGAAGTCAGGTGTCCTGTCATCAAATTCAGTATTGGTCCATGCGGACCAAATTCCGGAATGATGTGGGTGCTGCTCTACATTAAGATGATTACTCAATATCACTCCGGAAGGAGAATATACAGGATGTATATATCCTCCACGTCGGTAACGATTATCCAATGTTTCAGGTGGAGAATTAAATCTGTGAAAGTAACTGAGAACAGGGTTCTCATGTGAAACAAATGTAACTGTTTGCTCTTCTAATTCATGAGATACACCCAACTTTGAAGGTGTTTTGAATTCATCTTTTGATTTTTTATCAAGATAAATCACGTATTCAATGGATTCACCGGCAGACAAGTTTTCTAACACAAACCATCCGGTATTATCATGATCCACCTGGACAATGACAGACTCATCGTTCGGATCAGACATTAGGTATATACCCTCTTCCAAGTCAACTGGAAAAGCAAAAGAAACCACTGAATTTTCTCGATTAAATGGTCCTGCATACACATGCACTTCCAAGGTTTCATTCTGCATGTCCGCTTTTGAAAGTGCATGAGCTTTTTGTTCGGCATTTACACGAACATCGATGCTATGTAATAGAATAAATACCAGAGACCATAAGCTAATCAAGCTGATTCTAGGAATCATAGTCAAAATAAAATTCAGTGGTCTTTTGTCTTAGTTTCCAATCTCAGATTCTTGGTTCCCAGCCAGGTTCATATTCCCGGCTCCATTTGCTCATTGCTTCCGAATCACCAATGATTCTTCCATTTTCGGGATTAATATTCAGTGCCCGACCGACATACTGAGAGATATTTCCCAAGTGTAGAGGAAGTACGCTTTTTTGGCCTTCATCAATCGGTGAGTTAAGAGGTGTTCCCTCACGGATAGCTTTGGCAAAGTTGTCAATATGATAATCAGTCATTGCTCCTGCTCCAACAACATCCAGAGGATCCACTTCATCATCCACCATTTCTCTTTTGATCTCTTCATTATCGAGATCATAAACGATATAGCCATCCCGATCCATAAGGACGGTTCCTTCAGTTCCATGAATTACAGCTCCGCGTCCTCGATCCCACATTGGAAAACCGTTAGCGCTACGACCTTCCCAGTTGATAGCCTTATTTTCCTTGAATTCGAAAGTCACATCCTGAGTGTCATAAAACTCCCAATCATCATCATAATGGAAACGACCACCAGCAGAAACGACGCGGGAAGGGAGATCCACCCCAAGAGCCCAACGGCAAATATCATATTCATGGGTTGCGTTATTTAATATCTCACCTGTTCCCCATTTCCAAAACCAATGCCAATTATAATGAATGATATTGTCTCTGTACGGGGTTCGGGGTGCCGGGCCTTGCCACAACTCATAATCCAGCCAGTCCGGCACCGATGCAATTGATCCACGTCCGATAGAATCCCTTGCGTTAGCATAAAACGCTTTTCCAAAATAGGCATCCCCAATAATGCCATCATGTATCTCCTGAATAGCCTGAATGGTGAAAGCCCCGGAGCGTTGCTGGTTGCCCATCTGAACCAGACGATCATACCTTTTTTGGGCCTGAACGATAAGTTCTGCTTCACGTGGATTGTGACTTGCCGGTTTTTCCACATAAACATGCTTGCCGGCTTGTAAAGCCATTATTGTAGCCGGAGTATGCCAGTGATCAGGTGCACCGATGACTAAGGCATCAATATCCGGATCATCCAGTGATTTTCGAAAATCCGTTCCGTATTCCGGTTTTCTGCCCTGAATTTCTTCAATTTCCGCAGCTTTTTCTGCAAGTGGCCGTTCATCAACGTCAAAAACTGATTTTACTTCGGTACTTTCAACCGCAGCAAAAGCATCTGCAAGTGCACCGGCACGAGCCCTGCCTCCCATAACTGCAACAACAACCTTATCATTTGGGCTTTTAGATGCACGGGATATGCTGTATGGACCAACAATTCCGAATGCCGCGCCAGCCAAAGCTGATCTTTTAATAAACTCACGACGATCTATATTCATTTGATTTTTCATAAACTTTCACCTCATTTTTTAGTCTTGTTTCGCCATTTCCCGAGCTCGGGTGGTGATATAGTATTTTGAAATCATATTTGGAACTTCCCAATCTGGTAATGCCCCTTCTTGCAGATACTGAAGAAAGTTTTCAGCAACCATTCCAAAATGAGCTTCATGTCCATAGTGAAACTCATCGGGTATTACCAGTTGTAACCCATACTCCGTTTCCTTATAATCTGCTCCCGGATAATCAACCTGTAATCTTTCAATCGTATTATCTAACTCCGATTTAACTTCTTCCATGGTGACACCATCAGCTGGTTCGACATATAATGTGGCTTCAAAATCCTGGTCTTCATCCTGCCGAACGACCAGATTCGAGCGAGTTCCACGAATTTTTTTAAAATGTCTGTCGTCACTCCCCGGTGGTGCTTCATAATCCCATTGCACCATTACTCTCATATGGTGACCATTTAATAGATAATCGATTTCACCATTGGAATAATATGGCAGAACGCCATCTTCATCGAGTTGATCTGTTAGATAATCCGGGAACTCAGGCTTCCCGGTAATTTGCTCAAACTCTTCCCTTGTTACCATAGTAGGCCATCTTTCGGCCTGAAGCATTTGAACATCTTCCTCATAGCTGATAATTTGATCCGGAAATGCAGTCCACATGGTCAAATCCACAAGATGAACCGTAACATCAACAATTCCTTCTCCCTGTTGTTCAATATCAAAATACCATGGTGGTCTGCGCAAAGTTGATCCGGCAACTTGCTTGTATAGGTGGTGAATACTCTCCAGGTATATTGCCGGTTCATCATCACTCCCGGTTATCAATTCGCCGAAGAGGCCCTCATCTTTGATTAATTCACGCAATAGTCGAGAGGAAACTTCATGCCGTTCCGTCATGATATCATATAGAAGAACATTTTTTTGTTCGGCAATTTTAAAGGCATCTTCCAATTTATCCCAACCTTCGTGGTCAATTGCCATAGGTTTATCAGAAAGGACATTAATTCCTTCGTCGACAGCTTGATAAATGTAATCGGCCTTTTTGCGATTATTACCTGCAGTAACCATGATGTTGCCCGGTTGTTCTTCAAGCATTCGCGACAAATAATCATCCCCGGTATAAACTTCAGTATCCCAGTTTGTCGGATCATCTTCTCTGGTATTAAAGCTTTCAATACGCTCCATATGAAGTTCAAGATCATCACCTTCCGGTGCAAAAACATGAACCTGATTATCTACACCCTCCATATGCGTTTTCTGTACCAAAGCTGCGTGAAAATGCCCGGGATTCAGGGTCATAATTCTATATTTGTCGTTCTCATCTTCCATATCAATTTCTTCAGGTTCGCAGGCAAATTGAAATAATAATAACAACAATAATGACTTAAGGAAAAAAGAGGAAGAATTCATAACTATAAAATTTTAAGCTAAGGAGTGGATAAGTTGTTTTTGACAGTTAGCGTTAACCCGCGCAACGTTGTTTCAGTGTGCTAATTGCACCCATCCAACAGAAGTAAAACTAACGTAGTAATCGGTTAAGTCCAACTAAAATCTTACTTAATTAAATCACTAATGTCAAGATTATTTTGGGAAAAAACGATTATTCAAATGCAACTGAAAACTAAGTTTATGTTAATTATAAAACTAAAAACTTGTTCTCCTGTGAAGCTTTAGGGTTCACAGCTGTAACTTGATTCCTGCTAAAGTTTAAAACTAAGGATTTATAACAAATGACCGTATTTAACTCAACTTTCGGAGTTCAGAACAACAGTTAAATAAAGCGGTAACTTATTGTAAATCAATAAAATAAAAGAGAATAAGTCCTCTGGTTTTTGTATTTTAAAAGTGCTCTAAACAATTAGAATACAAC
>NZ_JAFIDN010000018.1 GCF_017921895.1 Natronogracilivirga saccharolytica | reverse complement strand
AACAACAGACCACGAAAAAAACTTGGATATAAAACGCCTTTTGAAGTATTCTTCAATACCTTCAAACCTTTAACTATACCCGATACCTCATAAATCATAATCGGGCACTTGGAATGTTATTCTGCCCAAATGTAGTTACCGAATCATCTATTATATTTTCAAGAAACTTTTTTCCTTTGTCTATTCTTTCTATCTGGCTATTGTAATCAAGACCCGAAAACTCCGTGTTTTTTTTTACACTAATTGTTTGGTGAGAATAGCCGTGTAGCGCTATATCCAACGTTCCCTTTACATAACCTTTCTTTAGAATATCCACCTTCTCAGAAGTAAGGGGTGCTAAATTCTTAGGTGAAGGGTCATGTAGGTTACCAGTAGAGACAAAGGGTATAACTCCAAAGGTTATGGCTACTTCATTTTCGCGGAATGTATCAATTAATCTTAACTCTAAGTCCGTCGAGCTTCGGGCAGAATAATCATCAAACCGAAATACGACATTAACTATTTTATTCATTCTTTTATCAATATTTTTAAATGAAGCCATACTTTTAGTATTTCTTTAATAATATTTTTATTATCATTGTATATTTATGTATTATAAATACTATTATTTTCGTCGACCATTAATATTTTTTTATAGGCATAATTAATATATTATATTATTATTTATTTTAGTAAGGGTTATTCTATAATTTAAGTATCTTAAAAGCTCTATAAGTTAGCAATTATATAGTTCGTGTTCCTCATTTAACTTATTTTATTAGGTAATGAGAATGTAAATAAGGAACGCTCATATTTTTTATTAGATGTTCGATGTTTTGAATATCGATTTGATTAAGCAGCCCCTCGGGCAGAAAGAGATTGAGTAGGTCTTTTTCCATGACCAAGTATACAAATTCTCACCCTTCTCCCCACAATATGTAATTGATCCTTGTTTCGAATCTCACGCGTGATTACGCTACGATGACGACAAAGTTTTTTTGCAATTTGTGCCAGCTTGTAGTCCAGAAGAAGCAACGATGCGATTCGTTCACGATCATAGTGGGTGAGTCGTTTGTGTGTTTCCATAGCGCAAGATCTCCATTTGTTGGAAATGTTGCGTTAGAAACTTGAGACCGCCATGCTTCGAAAATCCGGTCGCATTGCCGATATCGACGTTGCCAAATCCATGATCGGACTGCTTTCCCTCGGCAAACCCGATAATGATGGCATTGGTGAATATCGCGATGAGCGGTTTTTCACCCACAGCCTGGCATGGAACGCTTGCCATCGCCGGAAACCCTGCGGCAACGTATTGCCTGTTGGCCGGAAAAAAACGCGTGAGGTCTGGCGCAATTTCAACATTCGTCGGCTCCGGCGAAACAAAAAATATGTGATCGAAAAGATTCATGGTCGCCGGCCAACAGTAATTGCGAGGGGACGGGCCGGTGGATTGCCCAAACGCTGCAGATGGTCCGGAAAATCACCGATGCCCCGATTCTGTTTACAGCCGATTCGGGCAACGACAGCACCGATAACGTGGAAATGTTGCGAGAGCAACCAAACACCGATTTTATTCTCAAACACAATCTGCGTAAGCAAGACCCGGCCGAGTGGCTGGCCCTGGCCAAGGAGCAGACCGGTGAGAAAAAACACGAGGAGGTCGATATTGGGACGCGGGCCTGGTATGGAGAGGAAAAAGTGGCTTTGCCAGGTCAGGACGATGTCCCGGAAGACAAGAAAGTCAAACAGCGCGTAGTATTCCGGGCTATCTGGCGTTTTGCCAGGCCTGATGGAGTGACCGCCCAGTATGTGACCGATCCGCAGATAACCATCGATGCCTACTGGAACTCGCTGGACTGGATCCCGCAACATATTAAAGCCTTTTACCAACAAAGCGGTACCAGCGAACAGTATCACAGCGAACTGAAAAGTGATATGGACTTGGAGCACCTGCCGTCGGGCAAAATGGCGGCCAATCAGCAGGTTTTGGATCTGGCCATGATCGCCTACAACCTGCTTCGCCTGTTGGGTCAGCAAATGCTCGAGACCGGACTGGTACCGGGCCGCAAGGCACGAAGCCATCGGTTGCGTCTGCGCACGGTCATGCAGAATCTGATGTATATGGCTGGGCGTCTGGTGCGTCATGCGCGTCGCAATATATTGCATATTATTAATGGACACGGCTGGGCAATGCCGGTCATGGCCTTGGCGCGGAGCCCGGACTGAGCGGGAAAGTCCCGGAAAGCCGCTTGCAAGACCATCGAAGATTTTGGAGATACAGCCCATGGGATCGGTGCCTGTGTTATTCGCTATAAATAGCTGATAAACAATATATTGCTCGGATATTTGGAGCTTGTTTATGGATTTTTACAGCCCAATTGTCTGCGAAAATGAATGAAATAAGAAGTTTTCGGTTTTTTCGGTTCCAAAAATTGAAAATGAGCACTAACTCAGGATTCAGGTAAAAGAAAAGTCTACAGACTAATTCCGAATACCCATAATTTTTTCAATTTTATTATACAACTTACGATAATCAAAATGTTGCATGGCATATGTTCGTGCATTCTTGCTCATTTTTTCCCGCAAGGATTGATCTTTTAATAACTTGCTGATATAAGCTGCATATGCATCAACATCATATTCATCAACCAGCATTCCGGTTTCACCATGTTTAACAAAATGTGGAATTCCACCATGTCGTGTTGAAATTGTTACAGCACCAGCAGACATTGCTTCTTGTATTACAGAAGGGAAACCTTCGGTATTACCATTTTCATCCATAACTGAATGAATTACAAATAGAGATGTTTTGGCCATCAAGTTACTAACAACATCGTGGTTCTGAGCACCGGCAAAGTTAACACTTTTTTCAATTCCAAGTGAGTGGGCCAATGCTCTACAATTTTCAAATAAAGGTCCGTCTCCAACCATGACAAGTTTTGCATTAGGAATACCTTCTTTTACTTTAGCAAATGCGCGTATTGTAATGTCCGGTGCTTTTTTACTCACAAAACGTCCCACACCAAGAATCAAGTGTCTGTCTTTTTCTGTCGGCCTGAACTTTTCGACATCAGTGCCACTTGGAATAACATGTGCTTGTTTCCATTTAACACCGATATTAGATAGATTATCCAACAGGTGGGGGGAGACAGCAAAAATACCTTCCATTTGAGGTATCAATCTGCGATATGAATATCTTATTTTCCAATCCTTCAGTTTTTCCGATGCATCAAAACCTCTGAAATAAGTATAAACAGGAATACCCATTGGTTTTGCAATTGGAAGCATCATACAGCCATGTGTACCAAATTCAGCAAGAATTATTTTTACCCTATTTGTTATTAAAAAACGCTGAATGCTTTTTCGCTCTTTTTTATCTGGAATTCTTTTATACCCAAACCTGATCGATTGTGATAATCGAAGGACTTTTCTAATGGGCTTAGGATAATTATGCCAGTTATACAATACTTTTTCCACATATATTTTATTATCATATTTACTAGCATCATCTACTTTATTACAAATAATAATGGTGTTACCATTATTTAATTTATTTATGTGTCTACTTATAAATGTTTCGGAAACAGCTCCTAATTTACCTGTAGCGATGGCAATTCTGTCGTGATTTTTTAGCATATTTTGCCTAATGTCAGGTTAAAAAGTCCAGAAGCCTCGGTTGTTTGGTATTTAACTCCAGTATATCCTGACCACTTCAGACCATACCTGGTCAGGAACTACTGAAACTTTAGGTATGAATTTCCTTATTATAAAATTCACTATGCACGACATGTAACCTGCAGGGCACTTTCTCAATGCCTGCAAACCTGCTGATGATCAATCGGTGCATTCCGGCGTAATTGCGGATACAGGAACCATCCCTGGTTATATTCACGGTCAGTTCATCCGTAAACAGAAGGGAATCCTTCAAATTCCTGCTGAGCTTCCAACCCGATTCTTTTAAGTCACGATAAAGATTATCCCTCTCAGCTGACCGTCTCATGATTTTGTTACGATAATCGGTTCTGAGCTTACCGTGCTCTTCCTGATAATCTGATATGATTTTTTCCCAGTCTTTCCCCTCAACAAACCGGTTATACATGAAATAGTAGTCTATGGTGTCTTCAATATTTACGAAATCCCTGTCCCAGTCACCCGGCATATGACAACCGGCAAACCTTCTCGAAAAACCATTCTTCATAGTGCCGATGACCGAGTCACTGTCAATCCAAATGACTTCAAACAGACTTTTCAGCGGCCATCTGACAATTCCCTTTCTGATCCGGTATTCGTTTCTTACGGCATGAAGATCAGAAAGCAAGAACCGCGGACCGTGTTTCAGGACGCTGAGTTTTCTTCTGACCGGGTACAGATCCATGGCTGCTTTTAATTAAATTGCCGTCCAGCCACCATCCACAATCAGATTTTGTCCGGTGATATATTTTGCATCGTCTGACAACAAAAACCATACGGCCGGTGCAATATCATCAGGCCTGCCCATTCGTTTCAAAGGTGTTTTTTTCTCGTAGGCCCGGACAAACGGGTCGGGTTGGTTATCAAAGATGCCGCCTGGTGAGACGCAGTTCACACGGACATTATATTGGCCATAGAGGGATGCCAGATAGCGGGTCATATTGATAATCCCTCCCTTGATGGCCGGATACGCGGCGGGCGGATTCATATCGGTTCCTTCATAAATGGTAAAGTCGTTGCCAACCACCCCGTAAGTGGAGGCAATATTCACGATACTCCCGCCTCTCTGCTGTCTCATGTGTTTCAATACCTGCTGGTTCAGGAGGAAACTGGAACCAAGCTGCCAGTCCATATTTTTTTTCAGGGATTCGGGCTTAATGTCTTCGAATGCAAGCCCCCAGTCCTCCGTTCGCGGATACGCGCTGGTTACAAGTCCGTCGATTGACCCGTATTCTTTCTTGACGTACGCAACGGCAGAAATCAGGTCATCAACCCTGGTCACGTCGCCTTCCACTTCATCGACACCTTCCACCCCGCTTGCCCGGATATCCATATTTACCGGAACCGCCTGTTTCGCCATGATGTGGGAAACAACTTCCCGGCCTATCAGGCCGGAACCGCCTGTTACCAAAATGATTTTTTTATTCATGGACTGCTATACCAGATTTAAAAAGTAGTTTGTGTCAAATCGGGGCAGACGGTATCTGTCACCTGACTGAATATCTGCAATCCTCTCTTCTGATGTAAATGCCACTTTGCATCCAGCTTTTTTCAGCGCAGATACAACTGCTTCATTGGTTTCTCCCCATGGATAACTCATGGAAATAAATGACGGATCCTGCCCCAGCTCAATAATGTGCTTTTTTGAGGCATCTATTTCATATTCCAGTTGATCCGGGTTCACATCTGTCAGTCTTTTGTGGGAATAGCCAATCATGCCGAAATCCATACCATTTTGTATCATGCACCGGATCTGGTCATCATTCATGTAAATCTCATGGTGCAATACTTCCCGGCTTGCGTCACAATATGTATCCAGAAGAATGTCTGAAATTTTGTGAGACAACTGGAAATCCAGGCCACTCTGCAGCAAGCGTTTTACAAACACCACCTCGGCTGGATCATACGATGATGCCACGGAATATTTTTGCTGATAATGCGATCCGTCCTCAAGATCATACTCTTCTTTGAATTGCTTCAAAAGGTTCAGTAGATCCTGAACAAGATCCGGGACATTCTCTGCGCAGGCAAGTATGTGGTGTATTTTGTGGTTGAGTATTATTTCCCTTTCTTTCAGCGGCTGAATTTCCGGGAAGAATGCACCGCTGACCGAGTGTTTCAGCAATTCAGGAAAAACAGTTCTGTAATGGTCACTGAAACAGTCGTTGAATGTGAGCAGCAATGCATTCTGCGGCAATTGCGATTCGCCTTCAAGTGCACGTATCAAATCTTTCAGGGAGATAACATGGTAGTGCTTTTTGAAATACCGCAGCTGCTTCCGGAACATATCCGGTTCAAGTGCATTAATGGCCGGATACCTGCTGGTTTTTCGTTCTCTGACGTAATGGTAGACGACGATTGTGACTTCATTTCCCATATTATTCCTTGTCGCTTACCTGTACTTTTTTGTTCGTTTCTCTGGATTCAGCAGCAGCCATCAACGCCCGCATCAGATTGAGGGTTTCCCTGTAATCCACAACATGACGCCCGCCAGTCATCAGTTCATGGAACGAAAAGAGCAGATTTCTGAAACAGGAGAAGTTGTCATCGAAGGTCACACTGACGTGCCGTCCGCTTTTCGCATAAAATGTTGCATTGAATCCTTTCAGGGCATTGTCTCTGATCACAACGGCATATTTTCCGTTCTGATAGTTCAGCCGAACTACATCGGTTTGCCCAGATCCAATGTTCTGAACCTCTGTGATCGGGGAGTTAAAGACCGGCTGGATTGCTTCCATCATATGTATGCCGTATTTGTACCAGTCAATGGTCGTGACCGCCGAGGCACAGACAAGGTCACTCCGCATCGCATCCAGAAACACAGGATCCATGAGCCGCGGATAAAACCGGAAACCGGAACAACTCATGAGCTGACCCTTTTTGAGAAACGGAATGAAATACTCCAGGTCATCTTCCGTGGTTGCAAGGGGCTTGTCAATGAAAACATGAAGCCCCTCTTCGAGAAACGGCTGCGCCAATGCCCTGTGTGACTCCGCATCATCACGTGCAATAATGACACCGTCCACTTTTCCGGTCATCTCCTCATAAGCAGATGCCACGTGAGAAATATGGCAGCATTCGGCAATATTACGGGATATGTTTTCATCGGGTGCCCACACATAATCAACGGAAAGGTTGCGGATTCCGAATTCGAACGGACTTCTTTTCCGCAGATAATCTGCAATGACCGGGTAGGGAGACTGATCCATGCGGTCCTGCCGGTATCCGTTTATAATTGCCGAAAAGGAATAGGGATGCCCGTTTCCTTCATTATAGCCGATCATGCCCAGTGATATCTTCTTCACTTTTACAGTACCTTTTTCAGTTTTTCGTTGCCGATTCCCTTCAGCCACTGTACGCCCTCCAGATCCGGAAACAGCGGCACTTCATATCCCAGCCAGTAAAATCGTCCGGTCTCTCCCGATTCCGGCAGCTGCAGCAGATAATCCAGTGTCGGGTGACAAACTTCGGGCTCCATGGGTGCCTTCGGCGCCATTTCTGATTTTACCGGACCGGGACTCATGAGATTGATCTTGATGTTGTACTCCCGGTTCTCCTTTGCCATAGTGACCGTCAGGGAGTTCAACAAGCCTTTTGTTGCACTGTAGATGCCGAATCCGGGAAAGCAGTTCAGCGGAGCGCCCGAGGTTACGTTGATGATCCGGCCGAAGTTCTGCTTTCGCATTTCAGGCAGGACTCGTTTCATGATGTACCATGGCATGCGGGCATTGACATTAATGTCCTGTTCCACGTTTTCCCAGTCGTGTTCGTCCAGATTTCCACCTGTCATGACCCCTGCGTTGTTTATCACATAAGGGATATGACCATGCCCGGCAACAATATCATCGATTTGTTTCTCAGACGCATCCACATCCCCCAGGTCGGCCGGGACGAATGCAATGCGCTCATTACCGTGTTCATGCAGAATTTCAGGTTCCCTCCTCGACACCAGGACCAAATCATATCCCCTGTCATGCAAATAATAAGAGAGCGATTTCCCGACTCCGCTGCTGGCTCCCGTCAGCAAAACTGTTTTATTCTCCATCAGCTTTGGTGTTTTATTTTAAACTTATGCGGGTGAATAATTCCTGTTACCGCAACACCGATCTCCTATTTCCCCGCTTTCTGACTCTCACGCATTTTCAACACCTGTTCGGCGATGAAAAAATCAATCTCGCGATCTATGTCAACAACACTTTCAGCATCGGTTATGAGCGGATATATACGCCCGGAAAGGGGCAGTTTTGTGATCTTACCGGAAAAAAGATGTTTTTTGAAACCGTAGTACTGCCCGGTAAGCCGGTATCCGGGCACCTGCTGCTGTCTGGGCAAAAAAGGATCAGCGCCGGGCATCAATGGCTGAACACCATCCTCGCTGCGCAACCAGATCCGGCTGGCCGGCGGATTGGTCTCACAAAAAGATGCGACCGAATCGTATCCGTCTTCCAGTGCGGAAATGGCCTCGACCAGTTCTCCGCGATCCCTCACCGGCGCGGTTGGTTCCAGCAAAAAAATCAACTCTGGTTCATAAGGCTCTTTGGCCAGCTCATCAAGAACATGAACCATGGCATCCACCACCAGGGAGTTGTCCCCGGCCAGATGTTCCGGCCTTTTTATAACCTGAACCCCGTGCTCTTCTGCCCGCTCACAAATTTTCTCGTCGTCTGAAGTTAACACAATGCGGTCAAATACGTTGCTCCGGACAGCAAAGGACAAAGTGTGGTCAATCAAGGGCATCCCGGCAAGAGGTTTCAGGTTTTTTCCGGGAACTCCCTTGGAGCCGCCTCGTGCAGGTATGATGGCGATAATATTTCTGCTCATATCACAAACTCAGTTTTTCTACGGCCTTTTTGTACTCGATCCATTCGCCGACATCGATCCAGGAGTTTTCACTGATCGGATATATGCCAATTTTGTGGCTGTCTGAAATCTTATCGATCAGATCGGTAATATGAAAAAACTCATCATCCGGAATATAGCGGAGCAAGTCCGAATTCAATACATACATTCCGGTATTCACCAGCAGATCGTATTCCGGTTTTTCTTCCAGACTAACCAGCTTACCATCGCTGCTAACCTTGCAGACACCATATGGAATACTGTAATTCTTAAGGGAGGATACCATGGTCATGTCGTTCCCCGCATCCTTGTGATGTTTCAGCAGATCGGCGTAATCGGCTTCGATGATGATATCACAGTTGGTCAGGATGATCTCCCCGTTTGTTTTGCCTTCGAGTTTCTTCAGCGCTCCGACGGTTCCAAGCGGCTTGTTTTCAATCAGGTATGATATTTTGTAGTCCGGAGACAGTTCCTCGAAATAGGACCGGATGATGTTCGCCTTGTGACCAAGCGACAAATAAAAAGTATCGACCTGGTACGGCAGAAACTTGGATATGATGTATTCCAGAATGGTTTTGTCACCTACGGGGATCAATGGTTTGGGAAGAACCCTGGTAAACGGTTCCAGGCGGGTTCCTTTGCCACCGGCCATGATTACGACATCGGCGTCGACAAGATGCCCGGGCCTTTTGGTGACCCGGTTGTTGAAAAGCTTGTCGTATAACAGAAATTCCTTGATCTCATGATTATCATCTACAACCGGCACATAGGTGATATTGCGCTCCCGCATACCCTCTTTTACCTGCACCAGATCATATCCGGTTTTGACAAAAAATGTTCCCTTGAAGCAAACCTTCTCCACACTGGCATTCAGGGGGCCGTCCTTGAGAATCCACCTCCGGATATCGCCATCCGTGAGTGAACCGATCAGCCTGTTCCCGTTTTCGACCACAAACAGGATTTTCTGTTCGTTTTTTTCCAGCTTGACCAGCGCATCCTTGACCGCTGCGGACTGGTCTATGATGATACTCTTGAATTGTTCCAGCGTCATGAAGTTTTCAGGTTTTCAGATCATAAAATGACTTCATCACCGGTCCGTCCGGGGGACTTGACAGAAGGACTCTCGCGATTTTTCGGGATGTCATTTCACCCTGTGATTCATAGGGATTGGTTATGTTGCCGAGCTTGCTCCTGAATTCAGTACTCAGGCAGGTTTTTATGGCCGATGCAATGGCATCGCTGTCCGGTTCACAGTCAATGACACTTTCAGCCCTTACCCTTCCTTTCTGCCGGTTTCCGATATTTACGGTTCCGGTTTTCAGGCTGGGCGCCTCTATAATTCCGCTGGAGGAATTGCCCACGATGCATGCGGCATGTTTCAGGGCGGATAAATAACGCTTCTGCCCCATCGACACAAAGGAAACTGCCTTTCCGGGATTTTTTTTGACATAGTCATCAATCATGGAAATGATAATCCGGCCGCCGGTATCGGCATTGGGTTTGGTAAAGACTACCCTGACATCCCCGGCCTGATCGATTGCATCCAGCAATTTCCCGAACTGGGAACCTGCCGTCTGTGCTTCCAGTGTCACAGGATGAAATGTCACGAGCAGGGTGTTATCGGTGATCCTGAACGGGAGCTCTTTTTCCAGCCCGGTCACGGACATAAGCTCCATCCGCCTGATGTTGTCAATTCCGGGTGCACCTGTATTGAATACCCTGTCGGGATGTTCGCCCATCCGGATAATCCGGTTTCTGTAGATTTCGGTGGATGCAAAATGCCAGTGGCTCATTTTTGTGATGGCATGCCGGAATGACTCGTCCATTGCCCCTTCGGTGGTTTCACCTCCGTGAATATGTGCTATGGGGATGCGCATGACCGTGGCGGCAGCGGCGGCGGCAAGCAGTTCAAAGCGATCACCCACACCGATCAGCAGATCCGGTTCAAGACGCTGCAGTGCCTCGGAAAAGGAGATCATGCCCAGGCCCATGGCCTTGGAGATGCCGACCGGCGAATCAGATGAGAGCAAAATTTCCACTTTTTCGACCTGATGGCACCCGGCTGCATCGATTTCCTGATGCGTCAGGCCGAATTCCGGAGACAGGTGCATCCCGGTCACAAGCAGCTGCAGTTCCACACCGGCTTCATTCCTGAGTTCGCTTATCAGTGGCTCAAGCAACCCGTATTCGGCACGGGTACCCGTAAAAACACAAATTTTCCGGCTCATATGGTGATCAGTTCATCTTTCATGAAGTCCTTTTCTGCCTTTCTGCCCAGCACTTCATCCCAGAGCATCGGTGAGAGGCCGCTTCCCGGACGTTTGACGGCAAGGTTGCCTTCGGTAAACTCATCGCCTTTTGCTATATCTGTTGCAGCAACAATACTTTTTCTTACCACAGGTATGTTGGCGGCCTCGGACGGTGACGGTTTTTTGGTTTCGCTGCCGAGAGCCTTTTCTACATTCCAGATGCCGGCAACCATTTGCTGAAGTTCATCCGGTTCCAGTGAGGCCTTGTGGTCCGGCCCTTCCATGTTCCGGTCCAGAGTGAAATGCTTTTCGATCACTGTTGCGCCCAGCGCCGCTGCGGCGAGTGGTATTTCAATTCCCGTCGTGTGGTCAGAATATCCGATATTGACATCGTATGTCCGCTTGATGGCCTGCATGGCACGCAGATTAACATCCTCAAAGGGCGTTGGGTATTCCGTATTGCAGTGCAGCACCGTTATGTTACTTTTGGGTGTGCCGCCGGAAACCAGCACCTGCAGTGCATCCCCGACCTCCTTCATGTCTGCCATTCCGGTGGACAGGATAACCTGTTTTTTCAAAGCGCCCAGTTTGCGCAGATAGGGCAGGTTGGTCACGTCTCCCGAGGGGACCTTGAATATATCGAGTCCGAGACGATCCAGAAGATCAATGCTGTCATGGTCAAAGGGAGATGAAAGAAAGCCGATGCCTCTGCTCCGGCAGTGTGAAATCAGCCGCTCATGATCCTGTACCTGCAACTCCAGGCGCCTGATCATGTCGTACTGGGATTCCGTCACATCGGTTGTCCTGTTCTGGTAATCGGCCTTGGGAGCATTCTTGCTGACGAGACCGTCAGCCCGGAAGCTTTGGAATTTGACAAAATCAGCCCCTGCTTCAGCGGCAGCATCAATCAGCTCTTCAGCCAGTTTCATCGAACCGTTATGGTTCACTCCCGCTTCTGCTATGATTTTAATGCCATTGCTCATGATCCTAACCTGTCTCCTGTTTTAAGTGGAACCGGACTGTCAATTTCCATCAGTTCCAGTGTAGTATCTTTTGTTTTGACAATTAATCCGGCAGATGTGGTTCCGACCAGCTGACCGGGAATTCCAATATAGGCCGGTGCGCCGGGAATCATCTTGGCCTTGTTGATCCTGACGGTTTGTCCTTTGAAGAACGTTGTGGCTTTGGGAGCGGGATCGCAAACAGCCCGGATAAAGTTGAAGAGATTCCGTGAGGAATGATTCCAGTCGATGATTTCATCACCTTCCCCCCTCATTCCGCAATAAAATCCGACGGGATGAATCTCCGACTGCGGTGTTCTTGCTGCTGTGCCGTTCTGAATTTTTTTTACAGTATCATGAAGCAGGCCGGCACAATACGTATAGGACCGTTCCAGCAGCGTCCGGTAGGTATCGGAATCCCGGATGGGATAGGTTTGCTGCGAAATGATGTCTCCGGTATCAATGCCGGTATCAATATGGTGCACGGTGATGCCGAACTCCTTTTCGTCATTGATCAACGCCCAGTTCAGAATATTCCGGCCACGGTAAAACGGGAGTTTTCCCGCATGGCAGTTGATGGAGCCCCATTTGGGAATGTTCAGCAACAGTTCCCTGAATATCTGGTTGAAACTCATGGATACAAACAGATCGCATTCATAGCCGGCTGCCAGCTCCATGAATTCCGGTGAATTGACAAGCGCGTTTTCATGGCAGGGAATCTGATGTTCCCGGGCAAGCCGGATCAGCGTCTGATCGCGCGAGCCCTTTCTGGGCACAACAAATGATATTTCAACGGATGGATCATCTGCCAGACGATCCAGGGCCTGGTGCGACCAGGGACCGTCGGCGAAATAACCGATTGTAATTTTATTCATATACCTGCTGCAATGTAATGCCGTATAAAATCATAATATGTTTCCCGGAACGGAGCTTGGAATATTCACAAGCCGGTCAGCCAGGTCTCTTGCATTGTCAAGCCGGTCCGTTTGGCAGGAACGGTACATTTCCAGCTCGTTCATCAGGCGCCATGCCGGACGGGTCATAATACCCTGGTCGTTGGTGTAAGCAAGAAATTCATCCCGGGCCGGTTTGCCGGGGAGCATGATGGTGTTCAGCCAGTAATTCGAGTGTGCATGTTCGGGCTCGGTCATGAAGATGATGGATGCATCCCCTGCTGCCTGACCATTTGTGTCTGAGCCGGCAAAGAATTCCCTGTACTGTTCTGCAATGCGCCGTTTTTCACGCAGAAACCGGGGAAGTTGCTCGAGCTGGGCCAGTCCGAGGGCGGCATTGACATTGGGCATCCGGTAGTTGTATCCGGTCTGATCATGGATAAACTCCCATTTGTGGGGAACCCTGGCCTGTGTGGACAGGTGCTTTGCCCGGCCGGCCATTTCCTTGTCCCGGAAAAGGAGCATCCCGCCCCCGCCTGCCGTGATCACCTTGTTGCCGTTAAAGCTGAGCACACCAATATCTCCGAACGTGCCGGTGTGCCTCTCCCGGAAGAAACTGCCCACGCTCTCGGCCGCGTCTTCGACCAGCGGTATATGATACTCTTCGCAAATGCGGACAATGTCATCGATCCGGCACGGATGCCCATAGGCATGCATGGGTACGCAGGCGGCAATCCGCCGTCCGGTCGATTTGTTGATGCATGTCGGTTCGTTCCAGTCGCTGATGCTTGTTATCTCTGCATGATTTTTCAGCCAGTTGCGCAATGCATCGGGTGACAATCCCATGGTTTCGCGATCGACATCCAGAAATACGGGCTCCGCCCCGCAGTACCGAATGGCATTGGCTGTGGCTACAAAAGTAAGCGGCTGGGTAATCACCTCGGTTTCGCGATCTGCACCGCACAACCGGAGCGCCAGGTGCAAAGCGCTTGTGCCGTTGACGCATGCCACCGCTTGAGCGGATCCGGTATATTCTGTCATCCGGCCTTCGAATTCGTCCACATAGGCCCCGACACTGGAAACAAATGTGCTGTCGATGCACTTTTCCAGGTACTTTTTTTCGTTGCCCCTGAAGACCGGCGCGTGAAGCGGGATGAATGCTTCGGGCTGTTCCGGATCTCCGTACACATTACGTATAAATTCCGTTACTTTTTTGCAGTATGTCGTAAATCCGGGTTCCAATGAGCTAAGTAGTTCCAGGGTTGCGGGGGCTTGTCAAAAGCTCTAAATATTATAGATCGCCGATTTGAACTTTTGCAGATTATGAGGGTTTGTGTACCATGAAACCGTCTCTTCCAGTCCGGCTTCCAAAGAGCAGGCCGGCTCCCAGTCTGTCAAATTTGTGATCTTTTTGTTGTCGCCCCAAAGTCTGAACACTTCAGATTTTTCAGGTCTGATACGCTGCTCATCTGTTATGAACTGCACATCGCTTTTCATGATACTTTTTATGAGTGCCAGCGTGTCAGCCATTGATATTTCAGAATTGGATGCAATATTGATCTCCTCTCCAATGGTCTTGCCGGATGCAGCCACGGCCAGGAATCCGCGCACAACGTCTTTAACAAAATTAAAGTCCCTTGTCGGGGATACATCGCCCAGTTTAATGCTTTTCTCACCGGCGACTATCTGGGTGATGATGGTCGGAATGATGGCGCGCGCCGATTGACGCGGGCCATAGGTATTGAACGGCCTGACAATGGTGACCGGCAAATCAAAGGATGTGTAAAAACTCATCGCCATGGCATCGGCTGCAATTTTTGAAGCTGAGTATGGTGATTGCGGCTGCCTGGGATGATCTTCATCAATCGGAACATACCGTGCCGTACCGTAAACTTCTGAGGTGGAAGTACTCAATACCCGGATGCCGCCAAGCTCTTTGGCCGCCTGACATACATTCAGGGTGCCCCTGACATTGGTATCAACATAACTGTCGGGTGCGATGTAGGAATATGGAATTGCGATCAATGATGCCAGATGGAAAACGACATCCATATCCTTGAGACAATGCTTTACAAAATGCGGATCACGGATATCTCCGCTGATAATTTCCAGGTCAGGGTGATCCCGGACATCTTCCAGCCAGCCCCAGAAGTTGAACGAGTTGTAGTATGAAAGCGCTCTGACCCTGAATCCTTTCTCCAGCAGAAGCTCTGTCAAGTGAGAACCGATAAAACCATCTGCGCCTGTAACCAATGCCCTGTTCATTCTTTGAAAAATTTATTCAAGAGTATTAATTATTCAGGTATCTGAATTATATTCGAATTTATGGTTTAACGGGGTCACATCAGCCGGCTGAACTCCGCCGTTTTCAGTCATCAAAGAGTCAACTGTGAACAGATTCTTTTTCACATGATCAGGCAGTGACCTGAAGAGGTACCGGTCGATTTTGCCACGAGATGATGTGAAATAATCAACCTGATCGAAGTGTCCTCCGCCCTGCAAACTTATGCCACTCATTACAATTGGATGCCCGGGGTATTCGCTCAGTGCCTTGATTACACAAAACAGTCCGGATGAGGCGCCTGTCGGATATTTTTCCTTCACCAGGTTATATACTATTCTTACAGCCCTTCCCGGGTGCTTGATTTTTTGCAATGATGTAAGTTTAAGCCATTCAGCCCAGTAGGTCCTTCGACCGAATAAAGCGTGCTGGAGAATATATGAATCCTTTCTTTTCATTCTTTCCATCCGCACTCCGTTATTCATGAATTCAGGAAACAGCTCTTCCAACGGGTAGGGACACGGGTTTTTTGTGATTAATCTGTTGGGTTTGGCTTCCCTGATGACATTTTGAAAGTATTCTTCGAGAACGGTTTTTCCGGATACGACACAGGTGAGCTGCACATCGGGATTCAATTCCCGATACGGTTTTGCTTTAAGAGCCGCCGCATTGGCGGCATAGATATGTACAGGTCTGATATCCGGCAGCATGGAATCCTCTTTGGACCCCAGTACAAGGACCGGTTGCTTTCCTTCAGGCAGTGATTTCTTCATGTAATGTTCAGGTGTTTGTTTGTGTGCAGATATGGTTATCCCCGGTCGGGCAATTCTTCCAGGAGTTTTTTCCTGATATCAAAATGATCAATTGCCTTTTGAAAGCGCACTTCCGTCTGATCGTTATCGAGCCATTCCTTTGGTGCTGTTACAGAGTTCAGAGGAATATTTGTACTTACGAGTTTCTTCGGTATTCTTACACAAACCTGTCTTGTACCATTGGCAAGCGCTGCTGCCCAGAACCATATATCCGATCCGCGGCCCGGAACAATTTTATTTATGGCATTCATATCAAAGGCCCTCTTATCCAGTGAAGCCGGCGGGTAATAAACTCCCCCCCATCCGATGAAATAAACTTGCTGCGATGGTGTTTTTTCATCCGCCCGTTCATTTTCCCGGTACATCATATTCAGTGACTGGCCTTTTTTATGCAATACCATCCCGATATGTCCGGTAATGTATGATTTACGGGCATATTCGTTTTGTATCAGATTGGCTATAACACCGGGGTGATAAATTTGATCATCATCAAGTGCTATCACTCCATAGTCCGGATACTTCTCCATTACCGGCAATAATTTTTTGACCGCATAGGTGTTATTTTTCACCCAGATTATTTCCAGATTTCGCCGAACCAGCTTTTGAATGTATTCGGGCAGAATCAAATCCGGCCATTCTTCTTCAGATAGCACCAGAATCCATTTTGCAGGCAATACTGTTTGCCTGCTCAAGGCTTCAAAAATGGCGGGAAGAAGATGGCTTCGCTTCGGATAGCTGGCAATTGATACCACAAATTTTGCTTCCGGGTCGACGGGAAGAGCAGTGTTGTTAATCACAGAAAGGAAACTGAATTTTCTGTAAATAACGTGCTTGTTCAGATGTGAAAGCTTTTCCTTGATTTTCTTCATTATTTACTTCACAACATCCTGTATAGACATAATCTGAACCATAACCACCCGGTTCGGGTTACGGACAATCAGGGACGCAAACGCTTCGAAATCCAAACTACGCTTGCGGAGTCCCTGACCTTGTCATACACCACTTTTCGCAGTGGATAAAAATGGGGGGCAAGGCAAATGATTATGGGCACAATCTTGGCTCTGTGGCGCATTCCGGTACCAAAATTGGTCACTCCCCATGCAAACGCAATGATCATACCTATCAGCATGAAAAACACAGACATCTTGACCGGATCTTTCCTGATCAGCGGAAATGATTTGTAGATGCCCCAGAACAAGAAGATATAGAGCAGGGCATCAAACAAACCAACCAAGTCCCATACCGAGTTCATCATCCAGGGAAAAGGTGAGAACAGGAAATAGATGGACCTGACCGGTGTCTGCCAGACGACATCGGCCGGATTACCTGCGGTCATGCCGGTCAGGTAGGCAGCCCGGCCCGCCCTCCTGTCGCCTCCTCTTTCTTCGATAAGCTCCTCTACACCAAATTGACCTATGGCACCCTCGCCTCCAATGGTACCTAATCCCCACCCTGTTGTGTTCAGGTAATAAAGCCCCATTATGGCAATCGCCACGGCAAAGAACGTATGGATGAGCATGTAGACCTTTCCCGTGAGCATGGAATTGGCCATGACCCAGAGATTGTAGATGACCAGGGCGAGCAGCGCCATAAGGGCGGCCATGTGCAGCGCGGTACTCAGTGCAAATCCGAAAATGGCCAAAACCAGATAGTGCGGCCTTTTGAATTTGTACCATGACACGAAGTACATAAAACCGAGCGTAAGAAAGTAAACAACGAAGGATTCACGTATGGGGTTTTGTGCATAGACCACCAGCAGAGGGAATATGGCCAGTATCATGGCATTCTGCAGTGCAATCTTCCTGGTCCATAACAAACTGGAAATATGGTATGCATTATATACTGTAAATACTCCGGCAAGGATATTTATCGACCTGATAATCGCACTGTTATCCGTCCCGAAAAGGGAATAAAAAATGGCCATCATGTAGGAATAGAGGCCGGATCCGCTCGGATATGGCGGGGACAGGAGCTCCTGCAGGGTGAACGTCTGGTACATGGCAATGGCCCTGCCCTGGAACCTGCTGGCATCCGCGGCGGTCAGGTACGGCAAGCCGGAGTAGATGTACACATCGATCACCATCAATAAAACACGAGCCAGCAAGGCAATGTAGAGCACCTTTCTGAGCTGCGAGTCTGCGCTTGTGAACAAGTGGGTCAGGAAGGCCGCCACCAGGATGATCGACCATGTTACTACAATATCATACATTGTAAACTACTTTTTATAAATTCCTTTTTTTCGAAAATACTTCAGTGCGTCATGTATTACTTCTTCGAACCGGAAACCTGTTTTTTTCATACTGATATGCGCCGGCTTCGCTACGGTAATGCTCTCTTTTCGAATTCCATCGAACAATTCGACCCACTCGAGACACACTTTTTCATTGGTGTAGACTTCCCCTTTTTTTGCTCCTTTTTCAACAATATCAAGGTAGCGCCCTCTGTCACTGCTCAATAAATCGATGGCATCAATCAACTGTTCATAGTTTTCCACTTCAAGAAAGTCTTCGCCCCTGCTTCCGATCCACCGATACGTTGATTCCGGATTGCAAATCACCGGCACTTTGGCCTTCCAGCCGTTAATCAGTTTTGAAGCCGGTTTATGCGTGATGATGTCCTTGTTGAACTCCCTGACTGCCAGCACAATGTCAATATCCGAATAGTCATGCCAGCGGGATCTGTCAAGATGAACTATTTCAATGCCCCTGTCGGCCATGTCCTTCCGGAATCTTTCCTGGTACCGGGACACGGCATAGTGTTTCGGTATGCCGGCCATTCCGATTTTTTTCACCCCATGCCCGGTTTTCTTTCTTTTTAACAGTCCGGGTTGCGGCCAGTGGGTAATGTAGTACGAGTTTCTGTATTTAAGGGAGTGTTCAGGACTTTGAACAACCGACAAGTGTTTTGATGAAGCATAATACTTATCGGCCCTGATCACCACATAAACTGTCTTTTTGTAATCAGGAGTATAATGGAACCCGGCGATCCCCATGGCGGAAGCGGTGCCGACGTTGACAGCACCTGATACAATGTTATTGGAATATCCAATATCGGGATAACCGAATTTTTTCAAACGCAGACAGGTCAGGTAAGACCATATCATGTTGGTCTTTGTAAAAAATTGCCAGTCTTTATCAGGATCAACCGGAAACCGGTGATAATCATCACCCTTTACAACAAAATTAATATGCATCTTGCCCCTGCCTTTGCTTGTTCCGGATGATGTCATCAAAAAAGGCAAGATATCTTTCCGTTATATCGGCCAGGTTAAAATTGGCAACCACATGCGCCTTTCCCTGCTTTCCAAATCGCTCCGCTTTATCGGGGCGGGACAGCAGATCAACCACATTCACTTCCAATCCGGTTTCGTCATCTATTTCATTGATGTAGCCGCTGACATCATTCTGCACCACCATGGCCACATCTCCGGCATTTGTTGCAACAACCGGCCTTTCAAGATAATGTGCTTCCACTGCGGAGCCGGGCACCCCTTCGGAATCGCTTGATATCAACAATACATCAGAGGCAACAATAAATGGTTCCACGTCACTCTGATAGCCAAAAAATCGGACGGAACCGCCCAGGCCAAGTTCGGATACCTGACGCTGCATTTCTGCTCCAAGCTCCCCGTCACCGACAACCCAGGCCACCGCTTCGGGAATGTACTTCCTTACTTCAGCAAATACCCGAAGAAACCGGTCAGGCCGTTTTTGCCTGGTAATATTGCCCAAAAAAAGAACGATTTTTTCGGAAGGAGCCGCCTGAAATCTTTTGCGGATTTGATTCCGGGTTTTGTCATTTGAGAAGCTCTGAAAATCAAATGACCTCGGGATGGATACGCCGGGTCCATTGTACCTGTACAGGCTTCTGTAATCCTGCAGCGCTTTTGCACCAACACCGACGGCACCTTCAATCTGTGGTGTAATAACATGTCGGCTGTACCACTGCCGGACCATGGACCGGTTCCAGTATACAACGCTGTCAATGACCCGTACGACAAAGGGAGCATTTCCCCGGTAATAAAACCGTTTGACAATGCTGCCGTACTTGACCGATCTTGCCCCGTTCAGCAATACCACGTCCGGATCGAAGGCATGGATATGACCGGCGATAAGCCGGCACAGCCAGGGCTGAAAAGACGGGATGATTTCAAGAAAATTGCTCTTGTCCCCCTTAAGCAAACGGTCATCGTCATCAAGCGGCAAAAGGGACGTCTCATCTTCGGGGCTGTACAGAAAAACCCTTTTGCAAACATGCCCGGTATCATTCAGCTGTTTTTTGAAATGCTGGCCGAACATCTGTGCGCCCCTTCGGATGATTTCGTTATCAAGAATCAACAGTTTCATTACGCTCTGAAGGCAGGCCTCTTACTCGATCAAAACCCAGTTTTTTCTACCGGCTGTGCCGGGTTTGACAAAGAAAATGCGGATTCGGGTTCCGTTTTCCTTTTTACGTGCAATAAAGGCTTCAAATTTGTCATACCAGTTTTCCAGCCAGCCGGATTCCTGATACCTGAAGTACAGGATTTTATTAAAGTCCGTGATGGATTTCCTCTGGCCGGGTACCAATACGTTTTTCACAAACTGCCGGACTGATGACGGTATTACCCGCATTGATCTGGTGAGCAGACTTCTGAGATACATCGCGCCCTTGCCCGTTTCGACTTTTCCGCCTTTGAACTCCCCCTCCTGCAGTTGTCGGAGAAGTACATCCCTGTCGGGTTTGATGAAGACAATGGTCACGTTATCAGCAAGATCCATAAGACCGGAAGCCAGGTCATCTTCATAACTATCCAGAAATTTCTTGAAAGGCCTCATAATATCATAATGAAGAACCATTCCTTCTTTGGATTCGTCAAGCTTCACGCTGCCATCAAAGGCACTGCATGGATACTCCTCCCAGGCGGCGGCACCGGCCGGCAACAGTGATTTGAGCTTTTCATTCAACTCTCCGTTTCTCATGGATGCCAGCAGTGTACTTTTGCCGGATGATGTTGGTCCCGTTATGATGACCAAATGGCCGATTCTTGTTTTTTCAGGGCTGCCCATCTGTCACTCCGCTTTTAAGACCGCCATCTTCTGTAGTATAATCCCATTCCCGCTTCGGGGTTTTCCAGTCCGGGCCGAATTTGTACTCCAGATACTTTTCAGGCTGCTTGTACATACAGATGGAGCTGAAGCCCTCGTGCATCGGGACCATTTCCAGATCAAACTGCCATTCCGGACATAGCATATCTACCGTCTTCATGACATAGCTCCGGTAGAAGTGCGTCAGGGAGTTCACCAGCATCCATCCTGCCAGTCTCGGGCCCGGCCGCTTCAGTTTGCACAGCAGCTGGAAGGACTCCTTGATCGTTTTCTCAAAAATTTTCGCAATAATGTTCTGATTCTTGTAATCGGAATACGATTTATAATATTTGTTCTTCTTTTTGTAGATGAAAGTCAGGTCTACTTTTTTCAAACTTTTGCCGAGGGAGAGTTTTTTGAGCGTGTAATCATATTTTGAAGTCAGCACGATGTAGTCATGCTCCAAAAGCAGCTTCAGATCTGACATGCTCAGTTCCGGCTTTTTGTCGTACATGCATGTGATGTCTATATCATCATCCCACTCAATGAATTTACCATCCCTGACGAGCCCCAGCAGCGACCCCTGATCAATCCAGGCAATGCGGTCCTTGAGGATATACTTGTCTGTCAGCTTTAAAATTTTCAGGTCGTTATAACCCAGGTTATACATTCAGCTTACCTGCAGATTTTAAATTGTTCATAAAGTCGGTCTTGTTCTCCACCGGTTTCCGGGTGGGCCGGCCCGGCTCCTTCTGCACACCTTTGTGGACACGCACTTCCAGAAGTACGGGACCCGCCGTGCTTTTGAGCCAGTCCAGGTTTTCAATCAATCCGGCACGGTCATCCGCCCGGCGGCACTCACGGTATCCGCATGCTGTTGCGATGGCCGGAATATCAATCGAAAACCCGACCGTTGGCTGCCCTCCAACCGAGTCATGCGCCCCGTTGTTTATGACGACATGCCTGAAATTCCGGGGTGCGTTATTTCCAATGATGGCAAGTGATCCCATGTGCATCAGAACGGAACCGTCTCCATCGAAACAGTAGACATTACGGAATCTGTTTTTCAGGGCAATGCCCAGTGCAATCTGGGAGCAGTGTCCCATGGACCCGACGGTAAGGAAATCCCGGTGGTGCCCCGTTTGAGTCTCAGCGCGTATGTCAAAAATCTCCCTGGATTGCATCCCGGTAGTAGATACGACAATGTCCTGATCATCGAGGGACTGAACAAGGACATCAAGAGCCTCTCTGCGCGTCAGGGTGTGGCTTTCCTGCTTATCCTGATTCCGGACATAGGGCTCAAAGGTTCCGCGTCGGACAACCAGTGCTGCAGGACGCTTTTCTGAATCTGCTTTTTCGATCAGGCTGCGAACTATTTCGGCATAATTGTCCGAATCCGGTCCGATGGTTTCGTATGGAATTTCCATGGCATCCAGCAGACTTCCTTGCACTCTTCCCTGCTTGACATGCTGAGGTTCGTCAGGCACACCGGGCTCACCGCGCCATCCGACAAGCAGCAGCATGGGGATGCTGTATACTTCGGGATCGGCCAGGGAAAGAAGCGGGTTGATGCTGTTGCCCAGTCCGGAGTTTTGCATGTAGACCAGAGGGATTTTCCCCGTCGCCAGATGATAGCCTGCGGCCAGTGCAACCGCGCCGCCCTCATTGGCTGTTATGACTTGCCGGCCGGCATCCACGTTATCGTATATGCATGCGCAGATATGTTTCAGGAGCGAATCGGGAACACCGGCAAAAAAATCGATACCCAGATCCTGCAAAGTTTTTAAAAAGGGCTCGTTAGGTATCATTTCTTCCGTATTTCGGGTATCAGGTGGTTAAAATCCCTGACCGTCATCATTCTTTCCCTTGCTTCAAATGAGCGCTCGTGCGTCAGAATTTTTCTGGCGGTTTCCATCATGGCGGGGAGCGCGCTTCGCAGCAGTTGATTGTCGTAAAGGACGATGTTCACCCCTGCTTCGGAAAGTTCCTTCTCGTATACCGTATCACAACCCGTAGGGGCTGCAATCAGGGTTACCCTGCGTTCAAGTGCTTTGTAAGCCTTGCAGAACTTCAGGATCTGGTCTGCGTCGTCATCGTCAGACTGGATCATTATTGCGTCCGCGCCGGCGTTAATGTATGCCTTTGCCCGGTCAACGGCATCCTTTACTCCCTTTCCAAAACGCAAACTGTCGATCCGTGCGATGATCATGAATTTATCGGTAATCCGGGTGGATTTGGCCGACGTGATTATGGAACAAAATGTCCCGGCCGACAGCTGGTCCCGGTCAAGGTTATCGTCCTGACCGGAATAGCTTTGCCGTTCCTGTCCGTCCCGGATTACAAGCGCCGACACGCCCAGCCTTTCGAGGGACCGGACGGCAAATTTCAGCTGCCCCGGCGGCCACGCGGCATTCCCTTCAAAGACAACCGGTTTGGTAGTCACATCGAGCAGTTCGTTGATGGAGGCAATGCGTGAGGATATGTCCCGGGTCTCATCATCTGAAAGGCCATTGAGCATGGCGTCGGTTTTACTGCTGATCCACATCGCGTCAAATTGCTTCCTGGCACCATTCTCTGAAACATGCACATGTTGACCTATCAGGCCTGAAAGTGCGTTGTGTGTTTCAATAATCCGCACCATTTTTTTGGATGACAGCAGCCTTTGAAAGCGGTTGAGCCGCATTTCGGGTGTCACGCCGATCTCCTCGATCACATTGTTGAGCTGAGTTGATGAAATGCCTTTCGTGTACGGCACCTCGACCAGCTCGCCGCCCCACTCCTTGAGGGCATCTATGATTTGCTCACGAGTTTTTTTGAGAGGGCCCTCTTTCCAGTCGTCCCCGTGAACCACGTAATCAGGTTTGTATTTTCGCAGGTTGGGCCGGTAATCGAGTTCGTGCTGTATGACGACCCGGTCCACACCTTTCAGGTTTTCCAGGACCACTTTCCGCTGCTCATAGCTTTGATGCGGAACCCTCTTGTAGGTGGCTACGGCCTCGTCAGTAAGCAGGCCCAACGTAACGCTTCCGAGTTTGGATGCTTCGTTGATAATATTGAGGTGCCCTGCATGAAGCATGTCGGCAACCATACATACATATACTTCTTTTACTTCCTTATTCATTAATTAATTACTTGCTTTGTTTACTTATGACATGATGCCGGACCGGCGACCGCCTCCGGAAACAGATCAGATCAGTTCCGTGCGGAAACGGATGATTCCGGATGTTGCTGAACGGGCAGGTCATTGGTATCCAGCCGTGGCAGTTCATATGGATGAGTTTCTTTCAGGTTGATATTTCCGATCGGTTCCGTGGTAAAACCCAGCTTCATGTTGTATTTATTCATCAAGTCCAGCGTTTTGCGGTTATATGCGCCGTACGGATAGGCCATGGTATACGTGTCTGCGTCCGCACCAATGCTTTCCAGGAAAGATACGTTATTCCGGAACTGTTCATCCTGCCGGTCATCACTGATCTGGTTCAGCCACAAATGATCACAGGTGTGCGCTCCCACGTGCATGCCGTCTTCCACCAGGCATTTGCACTGATCGCCGGTCATATACAATTCCCTGGCAATGACATGCTCCGGGACGGATATGAACGTTTCGAACAGCCGTGAAAGAAGGTCAAGCCTCACGTCATCGGGCAGTTTGTGCTGCAAAAGACGCTTTATGAAGATCACTTCGGCAGTATCGTATCTGCCGGGTTTGGCCAGTTCCTGATAGTAGGCTTCGAAATCCGCCACATCATGCTCCATTTGATAGTCCGGAAGAAGTCGTTTGATTCCGGCAATCAGCTTTTTTGGCGGGACCGCCTCAAGGAGAAGATGAATTTTATTTACATCAAGAACCCTGTTTTCCTGAACCGGTTTGACAGGGACAAAAAAAGATCCCTGCATTTTTCTGTTCTTAAGAATGGGATATACGTATTGGAAATGATCACTGTACCCGTCGTCAAATGTGAGCAAAGCCGCATTCTCCGGCAGCGTACCGGCGCCATTATAATATGCTATAACCTGCTCTGCTGTCACCACACTGTAATTTTGCTCAATGTAATCGAGTTGTTTTTTAAAGAGATGCGCCTCAAGCCCTTTTATATTGGGATAGCGGGACTGCTTAATCTCTCTGACATAATGATACATGATAATGCTCAGCATGAAACTACTATTTACTCAAGGGTTTATTATGTACGGGAGGTTTCATCCCGAATGGATCATACGGGATTTATTTACCGCCGGGTATCAGGTGAATGATGTCTTTGATCGACATCATGTTATCTCTGGCTTCAAAAGATCGTTTGTGGGTAAGGATGCTTCTGGCTGTTTCAACCATGGCAGGATAAGCGCTGCGCAGAAGCTGATTCGCATAAATTACCATGTTGACTCCGGCATCAGCCAGTTCGTCTTCATACACCGAATCGAAACTTGACGGTACCACGATCAAAGGAACATCGCGTTCGAACTCACTGAAATGCCGGCAGAATTCAAAAATTTCATCGGGGCTCTTTTCCCTGGAATGGATCATGATGCCGTCTGCCCCGGCCTCAATATAAGCCTGCGCCCTTTTCAGAGCATCATTCATGCCGGCTTTGAGTATGAGGCTTTCAATGCGCGAGATGATCATGAAATCATCGGTGACCTGGGATTTTTTGCCCACCCTTATTTTTTCGCAAAAATTTTCTATGCTGTCCTGCTCCTGCGGCACGTCTGTTCCGAAAAGCGAGTTTTTTTTCGGTCCGACCTTGTCCTCAATGATAATGGCCGAAACACCAAGGCGCTCGAGGGTCCGGATTGTAAACCCGAGATGTTCGACTTTTCCACCGGTGTCCCCGTCGAAAATAATGGGCTTGGTGGTTACTTCCAGAAGGTCATTGATATTGGACAATCTGGCACTGATGTCCACCGCTTCGATGTCGGGCTTGCCCTTGAGTGCGGAATCGGTCAGGCTGCTTGCCCACATTCCGTCGAATTCCTGAACTATGCCATTGACATCCACATGGGTGTGTTCCACGATAAGGCCGGATAATCCGCTGTGGGATTCCATGATGCGCACAATATCCTTGGAGTTAATCAGCCTGCGCAGCCGTTTCAGGCGGACATCAGGTGTAATGCCCACCTCCATCATGGCCTCATACAGCTTTGTGGAAGAGAGTTCTTTTGTGTAGGGCAGCTCGATCAGTTCTCCCCCCCACTCCTGCAGTGTTTCAATCACTTGCTGGCGTGTCCGTTTTTGCGGGCCCTCTCTCCAGTCATCGCCGTGAACCACATAATCGGGTTTGAGCTCCCTGAGGTTGGGACGATAGTCGAGTTGATACTGCGGGACTACACTTTCCACCCCTTTGATGCTTTCCACGATGATTTTACGGTGCTCGTATTCCAGGTATGGCAGCCTTCTGTAAGAGGCAACGGCTTCATCAGTCAGCAATCCGATGGTCAATTTGCCACGTTTGGCTGCTTCATGGATAATATTGAGGTGACCCGGGTGAATGAAGTCAGCACTCATTGCGACATAGACAGACTTCATAGACTCTGAGTGCTTTTTAAATGGAAGAAAAGCTCCGGATAATGCAAGTTATTGCCTGACGCTCTCCTGGTCATTTGCGTGAATTCTTTTTGATGCCAGCAGCTCAGCGACCCGGTCATATTCCTGCTGCCAGAGCTCCAGATCTTTCAGAGCTTTGCTGCGACTCATGTTTTTATAAATGTGATTTTTCTCCCTTTCAAATATTCTGTCGATGGCTACCTTCAGGTCACATTCGAGATAGATACTCTCGTCGAGATTGTTTTTGATACGGTTGAAAATTTCGTCCAGTTCTTTTTGGAGTCCGGAGTGATTGCTGTAGTTAATTAATGTTCTGAGCAGCACATAGTTGAATATGGGACCCTGGTCATACAGGTAATTGTTTTTGTTTTTTTTCTTGAAAACGGAAACCATTTTCAGTTTATATAAAACAAAACTCAAAGCCCTGATATACCTGAGGCTTCCTGTAGCCTTTACACTCTTTGCCAGGACATTCATTTCTGAAAAAACAGCCCATAGATAAATGGCAGCTTTTTTCCATCTTGACAGTGTCAGCAATTCATATTCACGCTGATCACAGGCATAAGTTGTTTTACCTGACCCGGCGATACCGAAAATTTCAGTTACTTTATTATTCATTGATGCGCTATAGCTTCAGCAGCCTGCTCTTATTCTTAAATACTCAGTACCGTAAAAAGCGACAGATAAGACAATTTTAAACAGCTGATTTTTCTGCTTGGCTGGAATCATAAATTTGTTGAAAAAAGTCCAGACGTTCTTTTTCTTTGTAACGGACATCAAGATGTTCCACCAGCTTCCTGTCCACTCTTTTTCCCTTCCATTTTTTTGCAAAAGCCTCAATTTGCTCAATATGGTCCACTACGTTTTTTTCATAATTTGGTATAATAAGGATATGAGGCTCATTGCCTGTGAAGTCCGGATCTTTATGACCTGTTATTACAGGAAGTCCGCAGGTAAAATATTCGCGTATTTTGAGAGTTGATGTTTCGTCCATGGCCTTACGGTGAAGTGCCAGTGTAGCAAGAGCAATATCGGACTCCCTGAATACTTTCAGGTATTCTTCCCTGTTCATTTTTCCATGGAAAACTACATTAGGTAATTCTTTTGGTTTAATTCCTAATTCTTCGGGCCTGCTGCCAATAATATGTATAAGCCATGAAGGCCGCATTCTGCCAATTTTCAAAATCTTATCTACTCCCTGCCAGGGTTGGCCGGATGAGCCAATGTATACGAACGTTAATCCTTTTTTTTTTTCAGCCGGAGGTAAAGGTTGATAACGCGACTGATCTATGCTGTTTCCGATTACTTTTGTTGATTTTTTTTGAGCAGCATAGATAGGTGCAGTTTTAATTTCATTGCCAACCGTAACAAATCCTTGCACTTCATTGAGAATTATTCGAAATGTCACCAAGTCATAAATATGTCCCAACCTGATCCTGAATGGTTTTGGTTTTCCATTCAACTCCATAACGGAAACAAATTGTTTCAAAATACGATAGGCACCAGGAGAGAATTTGCATTTGCGTAAATAAACGATATCGGGGCTAAAGCCAATCACTTCTTTTTGCAGATTCGCGTACTGCCTGTTTCTTTCAATAAAGCCATCGTATTCAAAGCAATGCCACGAAATGTTTGGTGTGTCATCAAGATTATGAAAATTCTGATGAAGCAACGAATTACGGTTAGTTAAAACCAAGATTTTCGTTTGATGGCCTTCTCTTTCCCAGAAAGAGACTTGATCGCGAACCTTTTTCATTACACCGCTTTCGAGGTCGTCATTCCAGGTAAAAAAATAGGCGATTTTCATATAGTAAGTAATATTCAATAAATAAATTCAGATTGAGCTGGTACCAGCTTTTATTCAGGACGTGACCATAATGCTCTATTTTGCAAATATAGCATGGCTACTAATGTAGAAAAGTGATAATCATTCTTCTTTAATCCCTTTCCCTTCAGCCTTTCAATCGCAAGGTCTGATAAATCATTGTAAGCATTAATATCTATCATGCCAGACTCCCCTTTTATTTGCCTTATGTAATTTCTCATGGATGGTATGAGGCGTTTGGGAAGTACCGTTTTCATCACCTTCCTGAGTTTGTTGGGCGAAGGTTTGTCCGCTTTCTCTATATCATGAATCTTCAGCGGTTTAAAAACTTCCTGTTCCAGATATTCATTGTAGAGAGCTGATAAAACCCTTTGTTCATTGGGAACATCGTACCAATACTCCATAAGTTCTTTGTCCCATAGCGGTATCATCCAGTCATAGCCAAAAAACTCGTAAATCTTCAGACTGTTATTAATAAATCTGGCTACTTTATGCCGGGTAAACCAGTCTTCATTCAGACTGACGAACTCATCTGGTGAATGAGGCGATTTCTGGTGCAGTGATGCTGTAATTCGCTCTGTTATTTTTTTTCTTGCCTGCGCATTCAGTTCTGTTCGAAAGTTATGATCTATAATGTACCCTGCAAGATCTTTATTCATTAAATCATCAGGGCGGTTTTCATAGTACTCTGCAGGGAGGTGGCTTCCGGCAAGCAGGTCCGCAGAAAAGCCCGGTATGAAAACGGCATCGTCAGGAATTACACCCTCTTTTTGCAGTTCATCCAAAGCTATAAATTCCTGGAAGTGCGGAGCGGAAGAAAAATTGAACACATAGTCCATATATTTCCATCCCTTTTCAGAGTCCAGGAATAAGCGCCATTTGTTTTTGTTATACTCCACATAATGCCAGTCGTAACCCAATTGACGGGCAACCTCCCGGGAAGCTTTAACTTCAAAACTTGCAGGTTTGCCATAAGTGAAGCACATCACATTATCTATTCCCAGATACCTGCAAAATGCAATTATATAACGGCTGTCATAGCCACCGCTAAGGGGCAGCACTATGGTTTTGTCCCGGCAATATTCAGCCATTCTCTGGAAAACACTGTATGAAACATCATTCAGGTTTTTGAAATGCTCATTTTTCGAAAAATGATTCCTGTACCTGTGCAGATGCTGATAATAATACTCTTTTCTGACAATGCTGCCATCTGATGCAATCAGCTGGCCTGCTTCTATTTGCTGCAGGTGCGGAAGAAGGGTATTATTTCCAGTGGTATAACAGAGTCCGGTAAACTCCTTAACTGAGTCAGGATCCAGATCCGGATTTTTAGTAAACGTATCGTATTTGTCGACTACTTTCAGCTGGTCACCTTCAAAGTAGTAAAACAAGGGAACAGATCGCAAAGGGTCTGCAGCTGCCCAGATTTCCCGGGGGGTTATCTGGATAATGACAGCAAAAGAACCGTTTAATTGTTTGAGTTTGTTCTTGAAAAGCTCCGGAGTGAGGCAGTCAGTAAAAAAGTTCGCTAATTTTTTCCCGGATAAACACTGGTTGTTAGCCTCATAAGCATACCCTCTTACTGAAATATTATTATTTACAGTCCAGGCGGTTTTTTGACTGGAAGAGACAGACAGGGTCATTTCACCTGCTTATTCATTCTTTGGAATAAAAAAAACATATCATTAGACATTAATCCACTTAGAAACTGGGCAATATTTTTATTTTTAAACCTGAATTTTACAAGTTTGAGCCATAGCAACCAATAACAATTAAAACTGATCTGCTTGTTTTTAAAATAATTCAATGAGGACTCATAATATTTGATTTTTGAATGGAAGTTGGTCTGATCCATCAAGTTTTCATCATGCCGTATGACGGTAGCAACTGGTTCCTCAAGGTTGCCTGGTACCAGCTTGCAATGCCAGGCAATCCGTAGCCATAATTCGACATCCTCCTGCAAGCGTAGATCTTCTTTGAAATAACCGCTTTTATCAAATACTTCTTTTTTTAAAGTGATGGCATTTGTATGAATTCTGCCTTTTTTGCCGGCAATAAGTTCTTCAAACAGTTTGTGGTAAGGAATCTTTTCCCGTATACCTCTGATATCTTCCATACCATTTTCAAACCTGACGGTATATGAGTCATAAACACCATCCACGGTTTCATCATTATTCAATATTTTCAGAGCTTTTTCAAAACGGTTCGGATGATAAATATCATCTGAATCCAGAAAGGCAATGAATGGAGCAGAGGCATGTTTTATACCAGCGTTCCTTGACGCCGAAGTACCTTTGTTAACGTTATTATCATGAACAATAACCTTGATTTTTTCATACTTGCTTTCAAGTTTCTTACAAACATTCAGAGAGTTATCCCTGGAACCATCATCGATCAAAATAACCTCACTTACTTCAGGTAAGTTGACAGCTGTTAAAACGCTGTTCTCAAGATATTTTTCACGATTATAAACGGGTACTATAACTGATACCTTGCCGTCCATTCTCTCTCAATTGTCATTTGATATCAAATTATTTATCTCCTTATTTAAATCAGTATCATTGTTGAAGAAATGATTTTCTTTTATAAAATTTTCGTATTTGCTGTAATAACGTGATATTTCATTTATAGAAATATCAGGGACTTCATCCATATCCCACCATTTCATCTCCTCAAGTTGAAAAGAAGGAACCCCGTTTTCCAGACCTTCCACAAGCGCTGAACTGACACAACTTAGCACAATATCGGAATCAATCAGTTCTTCTTCATATGAAGATGCAGATACATCTATTTTAAACTTTTCCTTAATATAACGGATATTCTCTTTTATCTTATAATCTTTGGGGTGCATCTTGGCAGTCACACTAAACTTATTGTTCTTTAATTCCTCTATTATACTCTCTGATAAATTATTATTTTCATATTCTAAAGGTCGCAGCAATATTAAAGCTTTTCTGTAGTCTCTCTGATCCGGAGGCACAAGGTTCACTTTCTCTTTAGGCCAGCCAATATATAATACCTTGGCAATCTCACTATCTGGCAGCACATCAGAAAGATCTTCCAGTTGTTTAACATTCCAGACAATCAGCTTATCTGCATGTACGGGACAAAAAGATACCAGGTGCGGATGAACTATATAGCCATGGGCTATTACGATGTATTTTGACTGAGCCTTTTTAACGGATTCACAAAAAACCCTCAGTCTTGGGGTTTTGTCTCCCTGGCTAAAGACACTATGGACATTTATTCTTTCAAGGTTTCGGGAATAAGCATCAATCTCATTCTTGACATAGATATTTAATCTGTTCATAAGACTATCATTGTCAAGCGTTTTTTGCAATCCATCCTCTGCAATTTTTGAGAATAAATAATAAAACCTGATACTGCACAGAAGAGTGTCCTCAAAAGGGAATCTCTTAAGCAGCAACAGGCAAATAAGGGTTTTAAACCCTGGTTTGTCAGATGTATTGTTTAAACGTCCTGAATACGTATAACCCTTCTCCTGACAAATGGCTCTCAATTTTGAATCAATAAATGAAAATCTTGGCAGGTTTGATATTACTTTCGGCTTGCTCTTTACCAGTATACTGATCAAACTGATGAAGTTGAATAGCTTTCTAAGTATATAGAGCTTATAGTTAAATTTTTTCAGGTCCAGAAAATGTTTACTCTTTGAATACTCTTCATCCGGGACCCTTATAAACCATTCAAATATTATCATGGCATAAGGATACTTGTCATAATAGCGGGAATACGTTTTGTAATAATTTTCTATGTGATCTTTGTATGGTTTGAAATTCATTTCCGAAACGCCCTGGCTGATAGTGATTTTAAGTCGTTTGTATCCCGAAATTGATCCAGTTCAATTTCTGATATTGCATTGATTCTAATTCTTCTTTCTCTTTATCATATAAACTCATTGTAGATTCTGACGAATCATAAAGAACCTTTTCCTGATATCCTGTGATCATCCGAGAAAAATCTACAACACGTACTTTTGCATTAAACCGCATTTTTAAATGTTCGACATATGTCTTTCTTTTTATCTTTCTTTTTTTTCATAGCTTTCATTACCTTCTATATTATCCATTATGATATTTACATATTTGAGTACTTGGAATGTTATTTAGCCCTATTGAAACCCTTGGTGTGAATTATCTTTTATTATACGATACCATTCGTTTAAATTATTTTTTATTGTTCTTCTCCTAACTTCATCGCTAGGCGAAGGACGATGTCTGCAGAATGATATTGACCATGCAAGCGGCATTATCATTCTAATCGATTCTTTGTTTCCTACACCTGCAATTTCTATAGTTTTTTCTATTTGGTTATCAAACTCTCCAATGATCCATGCTTTCTTTAATTCTTCATCGTTTTCAAATGGGCTCATGATATCATACCATCCTGGCCTCATGGAGACTAACTCAGCATCCCAATCGATAAGTACATACTTACCATCATTTATTATCACATGACGAGTAACAAGATCACCATGACTTGGTACTAATGAAAATCTATTTATGAAAGTATATGCTTCATTTATGCATATACCGATTCTTTTAAAATAGGCTTTATATTCACACAAATCATTTTTACTTAGATAACCTGTAATGTTATTGTTTTTTTCTTTTTCATTCATATACAATAAATCATTGATAATTTTCTCAACCTCACGTATACGTTTTCTTATAGGTATGTTCTCAAGTGTCTTTCCATAATACCACTTTTCTAATATTTGTTTTTCATCATCACTTACATAAAACTTTGGTTGATATAAATACTCTTGTAACTTATTGCGTAATTCAATATATTTTTTATTATATACGGGTTCATTCTCAATACGCCTTACACTTTTGTGAATATTATTGAATAGAATAATTGATTTCGAGTTAGCTCGGCATAGTGCATTATTTAAGACATTACTAATTCCACTTTTTTTACTAAATACTGGAACTAATATTTTCATTCCTTTGCCCCTTGTGTACAAAAGTGTTTTATAGTGTCTTCTATATCTATACATTACAGCTACTTTACCAGATATTAAATATACACCAGGTTCTAATGAATTTATATTGCGATATAATGACTCTATAGTTTTAAATATTTTTTTTAATTCCTGATACTCATTTCTTATTTTCAATTTATCTATCATAATATTTGACAACTTAAGTATCAGTTAATAACTGTAAGCGCTATTTTTATGATGTATGCGGACCTTTCCATCCAGTTTGTTGTAGATTTTATGCCCATTTCTATCACAGAAGGTTAACTGGTCAATCACTTTTACTAATACCCCACTTTCAGGATCGTCGTGGCTAATTAACAATTGAAGTGCCCGATTCTGGGGGAAAAGTTTAAATCCGGGGGGCTAGCCCCCCGGATTTTTCGCGAAGTTTTGTAGCTTCCGTCTTTTCTCCTACCAAAGAGTCGAGCACATGAA
>NZ_JAFIDN010000017.1 GCF_017921895.1 Natronogracilivirga saccharolytica | reverse complement strand
CTTGCTCGATCTTCTCGATATCAAAGTGATCCAGCAACCCTTTGGGCAGTATGAGTTCGAGTAGTTGTTTTTCCATCCTCAAGTATACTATATCTCATACTTCTCCCCAACTTTTGCAACTGATCCACTTTTTTCTTATTACCCTGACTCAGAGGTATTTAATCAGATTAATCAAATGTATAGAGGAGAGGCCGACCCTATAAATAATAAAAAGATGCATCATAATTCTGGTGATTTGCCAAAGGTTGGCAAATTACATAAGAATTATCCAAATCCTTTCAATCCGACAACTTTGATAAGTTACGACCTGCCAGAAACCAGTAATGTAAGGCTGGAAGTCTATGACCTCTTGGGTCGAAAAGTGGCAACATTAGTTAACGATCAGATGGAAGCTGGTAGCCACGAAGTTTTGTTCGATGCGACAAATTTAGCAAGTGGCATATATATTTTCCGTATCACTACTTCACAATTTACAAAAACCCGGCAAATGACATTGGTGAAATAAGGAAGTTTTCCGATAGGTCTGGCCTTGTTTAATATACCGGTTACCCAGCTTCATTATAAGTCTGGGTAGCCGGGAAGCAAGGCCTCTAAAAAAGACCGTGATAAAAGCAACTTATGTTGTTAAAATAATTAGTAACTAAATTAACATACACAGATCGATAATGTTATTTACATATACTATAATTACTATACTTCGGCTGGTCTCAAGTTTCTAACGTAACATTTCCAACAAATGGAGATCTTGCGCTATGGAAACACATAAACGACTCACCCACTATGATCATGAACGAATCGCATCGTTGCTTCTTTTGGACTACAAGCCGGAACTAATTACTAAAGTAATTTTGTGTTGCCCGTTTGTCAATCTGCCCATTGGGTGGTAATTTAATCTCGAAAAAAAGATTAAAGCAAGCTGGTCATGGCAGGACTCTTTTTTTCCACAAGCGACGGCAGGTTCTGTACATTCAGGCAGTCTCCGCTTTATTTTATAGAGTCTATGATTAGCAGTGGGCCATTCTTTTTCCCGGTAATTCAAGAGTCAATGGCGTGCTTTCTGATTTGTTTCCATGTCAGTACAATTTTTTAGCTTCACGCAGATAGAATGAAAGATGAATAAGAAGGTTACTTCAAAAGAAACAACAGTTGAACGAAGCAAAGGTAATGTACTTTATATTATTCCTTATCCCCGTTTCTTTTCGCAACATAAAAATGTCGGCGGTCATGTTGCACATGCCTATGGCGTAACCTCGGAACTGGCTGAGGCGGGATACCACGTCCGGGTTTTAATGGATGAGAAAATATCCCTGATGGAAGGACCAGGAAGAGAGATTACTACGTTGCCTCTGGAGAAGAATTCCATTGTCCGGAGAGTAGGCTGGGGCCGCAGGCTGGTTCGATGTGCACGGGAAATTGCGGCATCGGAATCTCCGGAATTCTGTTACATGCGATATTCAGTAGGATTTCAGAACTGGCTTCCGGCATTGAAAAAGGCGCTGGGCAATATACCTCTTATACTGGAAGTCAATAGTTTCGGCAGTCAGACAAGAGGCTGGATGGCCCCACTGGAGAAACGTTTTTTTGCTTATGCAGATCTTGTTGTTGTGATATCCGACCCTGTCAATGATGCTGTAAAAAAGTTGTTTGGGGAAAACATCGCAAAAAGAACGATTGTTGTTCCAAATGGCGTCAATCCGGGTCGATTTAAAAAATGGGAGGAAAATCTTAACCGAAAGCCAGGGAAGGTCCTTAAAGCCGCCTATACCGGTCTGATAGAAAATTGGTACGGTCTGGATGATGTTATTGAAGGTTTTTTGAAGGCCCGGCAAATCTATAAAGGTGAAAGCGATCTTCAACTGCATTTTTATGGTGACGGACCGTACCGTCAAGAGCTTGAGAACAGGTATCGTGATGCAGAAAGTATTGTGTTTCACGGCCCCAAACCGTTTGAAGAGATGCCGGGAATTTTAGGTGAACTGGATATTTTGATTAACTCGGATTCAGCTCAGAAAGCATACGGTTCGCCTACTAAGATGTTCGAATACATGTCCACTGGCAGGCCCATTTTGTCTGCCAGGACACCACAATCTGAAAGACTGCTGATTAATGGCAGATTTGGCTGGTATTATGAAGTGGGGAATCCGGATTCCTTTGCTGAATCTATGCTGGACTTAATCGAAAGTCCGGAAAAGTCAAAAGAGAAAGCGCTGGATGCCCGCAGATATGTAGAAAACAATCATACCTGGAAACAGCGGGTGGAGTCCATTCTTGCGGGTTTGAGTCAAACATCCGCTGATGGTGGGATCAAGTAACAAGCAAATGTGATCTGAATAACCTTGTTTTTAGTCAATGCAAGATGAATATACTCGAGCGGTTGGTTTATGACAGGCTTAAAAAAAGCCCGGCATTGAAGTCACTGGCCAGGGATTTCTACCAGAGTCTTTTTGACTTGGTACCGGTGAAGAAGGTCTGGAGCAAAAATCCGATTACCGTCCGGGAAGGTTATTTTTTTGGTTTTCATGATCACTGTCCTTTTTCCGCCGACAATACCATGCTTCTTGCCAACAGATATGATATTCCATTGCGTATGCCGGAAAAGGGAGAATCTGTTGAGGTCGGCTATTTTTCGGGTTCAAACTGGGAAACTTTTACCCCCTTGTGCAAGAGCCGTGCATGGAACTGGCACCAGGGATGCAAACTGCAGTGGCGAGGAAACTTGAATCAGTTAGTGTTCAATGACTTTGCACATGGTAAAACAATTTCTCGGATCTACTGTATTGATACTGGGACGCTTCGGGATTTGCCGGAAGCCATAAGCTCAATTAGCGGCGACGGCCAATACGGCATTGGCTACAGCTTTGCCAGAGTGCAGAAGTGTATGCCGGGATACGGCTACCCTTATGAAACTGATGAACCTGATCTCAATAATCCTGTCACATCTGAATCGGGTATATATCGTATCAATCTTGATTCCGGGAAAATTGACCAGCTGGTGAGCATTGCCGGTCTTGTGGAATTGGCGCCTGAGGAATCGATGAATGGAGCAAAACACTTCGTGAGTCATGCTCTGTTTTCCCCTTCCGGAAATCGTTTTACTTTTATGCATCGATGGTTTAAAGGAGACGTGCGTAACAGGTACTCCAGACTGATATCCATGGACATTCAGGGAAAAGACCTGCATATCTTCCCGGCCAGAGACATGGTATCGCATGTAGCATGGAGAAACAACGAGGAAATTCTGGCATATTGCCGGGTGAATAATCGTGATGCCTATTACCTGTTTACTGATCAGACAGGTTCTTTTAAAATTATCGGCCCTGATGTACTGCTTTCTGACGGACATCCATCTGTTTCGCCGGATGAACGTTTCGTTATCACAGATACCTACCCTGACCGGACTCGCCGTATATCACTTTTAAAATATGATATGGAAAAAGAAGAGCTGGAAAAGCTGGCATATCTGATTCATCCCAGGAAGTTCCAATCTTCAAATCCATATCATAACTGGCGATGTGACCTTCATCCAAGGTGGGATCGCTACGGTGAGGCGGTCTGTTTTGATTCTGCACATACAGGTACCCGGTCGTTGTGCACAATGAAAGTGTAAAGGAGGTTAAAACCAGGGAAAAATCTGGCGATTCATAACACGGATCATCATATAGTGAAAGAGTACATTTGGTGTGGTAATATGGCCATTTCTACATATTTTCCGCACTATGTCTTGGAATTATTCAAATTTTAAAAATCAGGTACTTTTAAGCGGTTTTGTAAAAAACCTTGGCAAAATGATGTCGGGGACCGGATTTGCCCACCTGCTAGGTATTGCAGTTTTACCGGTGCTGACCAGAATTTATACACCTGAGGAGATGGGTGTATATGCAACTTTTCTGTCAATGGTAATGATTTGTTATTGTGTTGCTTCTTTCAGGTATGAATATGCAACATTGATTCCTAAAAGCCTGTCTGCAGCCAATAATATCACTATTCTTTCGATCTCACTGACAATGACAAGCGGGGTTGTACTTTTGTCTTTGCTTGCTCTGTTTCACAGACCCATTGCAGAAATACTTAACATAGAGGCAATTGGTCTTCTGATCTTTTTTCTGCCTGCTTCGGTTGTTTTTTACAGTATGTTCATGATTCTGACTTTCAGCCTGAACAGGCAAAAAAAGTACGGATTTATTGCAACAGGCAAGATCACAGCTTCCTCGGCAACCGCTGCTTCGCAGATTGGTATGGGCTTTTTGCAGATGCAGCAGGCCGGACTGGTTATCGGGAAATTTGCAGGTGATTTTCTGGGGATGATTTTTCTGCTGTGGAAACGTCAAAAAATGGGATCGTCTATCACTGCGGGTGTAACGCCCCGGCGCATGGTCGCTATGGCCAGACGCTATCGAGATTTTCCGGTTTACAATACCCCTCATGCATTGACTACATCGGTATCAAATAACTTTCCGGTCCTGCTTTTCAACACGTGGTTTTCCGAAGCTATTGCCGGTTTTTACGCGATGGCACACCGGGCACTTTATTCACCGGTTCAGGTTGTCGGAAAGGCTGCCTACCAGGTTTTCAGCCAGCGAATTTCAGAAAAATACGGCAACCAGGAGCAGCTTATTCCGTTTATTAAAAGTACCTTGCTGCTGCTTACTGCAATCGGAATTCTGCCATTTTTATTGTTGTTTTTGGTCAGTCCGCCCCTGTTTTCCTGGTTCCTCGGTCCGGGATGGGAAATGACCGGTTATTTTGTGCGTATATTAACCCCGTTTGTATTTCTGGTTTTTTTAGTTACCCCGCTCAATTTTATTCCGCTTCTGCTGGGCAGGCAAAAAAAAGCGTTTCTTATTGATGTTGTTTACCTCATGTTCCGTCTGCTGGCGCTTTCTGCCGGAATCTACATGGACGGTGTCTGGATTGCGTTGACTCTTTATGCAACAGTTGGGGTTGTGTTCAGCACCTATCTGATACTCTGGTATTATTTACTTGCAAAAAAAGCCGAGCGGTATGTATAATTAATTCATATTTCGGAGCTTTATTTATTCTCTCAGTAATCTTGTATTCTGTGTACAGGCAATAAATGGAAGCCAAAATAAATCGATACGTAACTACATAATTTAAAGGCATGAATCAACGTGAAACACAAGATGAAGTACTGAAAAGAGAAAAAGCATTCCATGATGACCTCTATTCTTCTAAATCAGACTCCAGGGCAGCTGCCAAAAAGTATAGCAGGCTCAAGGCAGAGTTTGATAAACGTTACATGAAGCTTGTAAAAGAGCGTGCTGAGGGAAGCAAGGTGCTGGAAATCGGATGCGGGCCGAATATCAACACTCCGCACTGGGTTGACATAGCTGCCGAGTGCCATGGTATTGATATTTCGGATGTGGCCATCAGTCAGGCCCGGGAACGGCTGGGGAAACCATACAGCAATACTCACCTGAGCGTGATGAATGCGGAATCAATGGAGTATGACGACAACTATTTTGATGTGGTTTGCGGCAAAGGAATCATTCACCACCTTAATACCGAATCGGCATTCAAAGAAGTATCCAGAGTTCTCAAACCAGGGGGACTCGCAGTCTTTATCGAACCCCTTGGTCACAACCCGTTTATTAATTTGTACCGGCGCCTGACGCCGAAAATGCGCAGTGATGATGAACATCCCTTGTTAATGTCCGATATTGAAGTGTCCCAACGCTATTTTGGAAATGTAAATACTGACTTTCAGCATATTACCAGCATACTTTCGGCATTTATACCGGGAAACAGGTTACATTCTCTCAGTTTTCAACTCCTGAACAGTTTTGACAGTCTGATAATCAAATCGCTGCCGTTTACAAAAAAATATAGCTGGATGGCGCTGATCAGGTTACAGGAACCTTATTCTGCCTGATTCTTGCTACCTCAGAATAGTCATTTTCTTGTATTCGGTTCCAAAGTCTGTTTGAAGACGATAAATATAAACGCCGCTTGATATATTGCCGGGATCAAATTGCACGGTGTGTGTGCCTGCTTCATATGATCTCTGTCGTAAAGTCATCATCAATTGTCCAGTTACATCAAAAATCTGAAGCATTACGTGACTTGCATCCGGAAGTTCGAACGCAATATTTGTCTGTGAATTAAAAGGGTTTGGATAGTTCTGCTTCAATGTGAGTTTTTCCGGCAATTGTCCATTCTTGTCGTCATTGTCGCCATTTTCGCCATTTTCGCCATTTTCGTCTTCATCCGGCTCTTCCGTCACCACGGTTATTTTGGAAATATTGAGTTTCGAACGCTGACCGCTGTCAGCATCGAGCCGGGTCCCACTGTAATAATATCGCCATAAGAGCTGGACATAGGCCTTGTCCATTAGTTCTTCCGGAAGTTTGACAGGGCCAATGGTTTGATTGTGTCCGGCCTCTTCGTTTCTCAGGTACTCAACCGGTTCCCCGTCCCCGTCTGTTACATCGCGGAACTCACCGTCATCCCCAAGACGATATTGCAGTCTCAGATTGTACACGCGGGAATTTGGACGCACGGTTCCGGCCTGAAATGTTACGGAAACAGGGTCGCTGGTCCTGGTGTCAAGGGCCAGCAATGCCCCTCCAAGCCGTGTTCCGGGATATCCCGGATTACCATCGGGATTGCTGGTGTTGATAAAGGCAAAACCGTCATTTCCAAGACCATTGATGCGTGTTCTGTCCTCAAGATCATAATCTCCATCTGTGTAACCGGATATCCCGGCATACTCATGTGGTTCCGGCTCATCCATATATACAAAAGCCATATGATCGGGGAAATGGCCTGAGGTGGTATCTGCCGGCCAGTAATCGAACGTAAAATCGGTATCCGCTAAAACTACCGGTTCGGGGAATAATTCTTTGTCATCTTCTTGAAAGACAGCTTTGATTGAAGTGTCAGAATACATCGGCAGGGTAATGGTTTCTTCATGGGCTGTGGAATCCGCAATTTCCCAGTGTGAGAAGGTATAACCCGGCCATGTTTTTGCCTTCATTGTTACAGGGACATCCTGAAAATAGCTGCCGGACCATGGCCATGGATTGTTTTCAACACCGGGGGTGCTGCTCTTGATGTCCGTGTTATGGACAGCAATGTAACCTCCGGAAGGATCCGAAACATCAAGCGTCAGGTTCACATCGGATTCGATGTCAAAATGTTTGCGGACATGTTCACGAAGATGGCCTTCACGGTTTTCAACAAAGCGGTACATGGCATTGACACCGGCAGAATGCGCCATCCACCCTTGTTTTGAGCCTTGTTTCTGCCATCTGAGCACCTGGTTTTCAATTTCCGTGCCGATGATGGCTTTTTGTTTGTCAATAGCGGAAGTAAGGCGATCTTTTTGAAATGTTGTGTTGAGAAGATCGGCAATACGGTTGATGAAGGATATCCTGAACTGGTCATTTTCCAGCAGATTGCGGAGCAGCAGATTGGGCCATTCTTCGCCATATCTGCCATCTTCTTTCAAAGTGACCCATTCAATCATGTCAAAATCATCCTGGGTACTGAGATTGAAGGAGCGGTCAAGGTCTCTCATCATCCAGCGCCAGCGACCGTCATGACCCGGTTCGGCAGTGGAATCGTAAGAAACCCGCTTGCGGAAATAGTCGATATTATTGTGGGGCCAGTCATTGTTGGCATAGAAGATTTGGGAGGCATAATAGTCCAGATAGCTGTCCATATCCATCTGTGTGGTCATATGTCTGAAATGGGATTCCTCGGACAGATCATGTTCGTCGGCATACTCCCGCATGGCAAGCCAGTGCTCATTATCTCCGGGATCAGCATAGTGCCTTCCCGTAAGCAGGTCCACTTCATCTTGGGTCAATTGCAAATCTTGGGGAGTGAGCAGGAAAAGCAGTATACTTGAGCATGGAAAAACAAATAGCCGAACTCATATTACCGGAAGGAATGCTGGATCATTTTGATATAGAGAAGATCGAGCAGGGAACCGAGGGTCAGGATGAAAAATATATTCACATTCACTTGGCCGAGAAGAATCAGCTGCCGGAAAGCTATGATCCTGCCGAGTATGAGAGCAAGGGGTTTACCGAGCCAAAGAAGCTCATCGACTTTCCGATTCGAAACAAGAACGTATATCTGAGTATCAAGCGCAGGCGTTGGCGCCATAAGAAAGACCCTAACCGTATAATATACAATGACTACAGCCACCTTCTCGGCAGCCGGAAAATCACCAGTGAGTTCTCGGCTTTTTTTAAAAGGTACTCATCGAAACGCGAACCGAATCGATTAAAACGATAGCCGGCCTTTACCGAGTGAACTATCATCTGGTCTATCGGGAATACAAGGATGTCAGTGGTTATGAGGACTGGCCGGCTCGCAAACACGCCTCGGAGTATCTGGTATTTCCGGAAAATATCGGTAAGAAATTAAGTTTGGATGAGCTGAGTGTGAGCAAAGGCGAATTGTACACGTTTTTAACGAATAAGGCGGCTAAGGGGCGAAAAGGAGCGCTGGTGGCCAGTATAGGTAGTACCAAAACCGATGAGATTGTAGCTCAAATCAGTCGGATCCCGCAGCATAAACGCATGCAGGTCCAAGAAGTCACCCTGGATATGGCCGAGAACATGGCCGGAGCCGTACGCGAGCTGTTTCCCAATGCCGATTTGGTCATAGACCGCTTTCACGTAGAAAAACTCGGACACGAAGTCCTTCAACACCTTCGTGTAAAACTGCGCTGGGAGGCCATAGAAGCCGAAAACGAGGCCATTAAAGAGGCTAAAAAGCAAGGAGAATCCTATCGGCCGGAAGTATTTCATAACGGTGATACTCGCAAACAACTCTTGGCCCGAAGCCGGTATGCGCTGTTCAAGCATTCCGGCAAATGGACCTTGAATCAACAGATGCGCATGAAGATACTTTTTGAGCAGTATCCGGAGCTGAAACAAGCTCACGATCACAGGCTCAAGCTAAATCAAATCTATAAAAAACAGCAGAATCGAATTCATGGCAAAGAGCAACTCCAACAGTGGATTGCCCAGTCAAAGAAGCATAAAATCAAAGGCTTCCGGCGCATGGCTTACACCATTGAGCATTATCTTGAGAATATCGCAAACTTCTTTTTGAACCGGTCCACCAATGCATCAGCCGAATCTTTCAATGCCAAGGTCAAGCAGTTCCGGGCTATACAACGTGGTGTGACAGATGCTGAATTCTTTCTCTTCCGTCTTTCAAAAATTTATGCCTAAAACTGGCTTCTCCCCAGAGAATGCAACTGATCCTTCATCTTCCTGCAAGCCGTAAACACGTTTCAGGTAGTGTTGGTCATACCGTTCCCGGATATTGTGAATGCCCCAGTATTCGCCGTTGATATAGACTACGGACGGCCGGTACTCCTGGGTGTCAAAGTTAAGATGAGAGATCAGCGTTTGCGCCAGGCCGTCGCGGAACAGGCTGTAAGCCCAGTCATTGCCGGAATTGCGAAGGATAAGCCGGTTGTATTGATTGTAAGGAAGATCGGGAAAAAATGAGTAGTAAAACCTGTTGTCTCCGTATTCGTTTCTTGCATATATCCGGACGGACTTCTGAGCATTGCGACGGGACCATCCGCCGTGAATGCGGAGTCCCATATCTGTGGCCAGTACCCGCTTGCCATCTGTCTCAAAAAACTCGAGAGACGTTTTTCGCTCCCAATCGTGTCCACGGTTTTCAAAATTTCCGTGATGAACTTCACCCGATTCGCCGTCTGCTCCGGGAACATAAATACCGGTTTCGTGGTCAAACAGATGTTCCGGGTCCGTGACAAGTGAAAACACCGGCAGCCCATGAGATACCGACCCGTTTTCATCGATAAAAAAACTGTGGGTGTTTACAGCGCTTGGCAGATGACCATCACGTTTGGCTATGGCCCGGATAGTATGGGCTTTGGGCACCGGTCCGCCGGGTTCATTCCATCCTTCCGAGCGCGTGTCGGAATTGGTTGTGCGGATCATCGAAATGTCATTCGGTTCACTGGTGCGGTCTTGTAATGTTTTCGGTCCCTCCCAGACGTCGGAATCGCTGTCCGGCCGGCTTCCGTCGGTAGTGTAATAAATTGTTACATGATCATCGGGGTGGGTCAGATCGAGTTCGATGGATCCGGTGTGGTGCCCGGGTGGTTTACTGAACACCGGTTCCGTAAGCACCTGCTGGTATCCTTCTGTTGTGTTGGGCAGACCGGGGGTGGGGTCTTCAAAAAAATACCAGTCACCGACACCGTCGGGTTTGCGCCCGACAGAGAGATCGGTTGGAAGTTTTAGCGGTTGCAGTTCGTCGATACGCTCACCGTCGACCGAAGTGAGCAGAACTTCCTCGCCTGCGGATGCAATGGCAAAATTGGTGTGCAGCGGCTGGTCGGGATCCGTCCGGTCTTTGCCGGAAGCCCAGATCAGCAGAAACTCGCCGGGATCGATAGTAACATCGGGAAAAATCCAGCGGTATGGATTTTCATAGTCATCCGATAACCCGAACCATTGCAGGTCAACAGGTTCATCACCGTAATTGTAGAGTTCAATCCAGTCTTCGGCATCGCCGTCCTCATCGAACACGGTGGATCCGTTGGATGCCATCACTTCATTGATTGCCACAGTGGGTGTCGAAGCTTGAGCGGAAACAAGGCAAGCCAGTAAAAAAAGGAGGGAAAGCAGGAGTTTTTTGATCATCTTATGGTTCCCTGTATGATAGTATTATCGCTGTGTAACAAAATATCTTTTTGCAGGGAAAAAGCAGCGGGTGCGAGGTCATAGTTCAAAATAAAGAAAATCGGCAAACTTTTGATAGTTGCTTTCAAGCCGGAACTCCTGTTCCCACTTTATTCTTGCTGAAGTACGCATATCCGACAGTGCGCCGGACCGGTACAGGTCACTTATCTGCTTTGCAAGGATTTCAGGGGGAGTGTCCGGGTCGAATAACAGTCCGTTCGATTTGTCTACAATCTCGGGAATGCCCCCAACATCCGGAGCTGCCGCTGGTATGCCGCAACTGAACGCCTCCATGATGCTTACCGGTAGCCCTTCTGATGTGCTGTAGTTTACGAACAGGTCGATTCCGCCGGTCTGGTAGAATTGTCTGACCTCATTGTTCGGGAGGTGGCCTTTCAGGTCGATTCGCAGACCTTCACGGGTGATGCTCCGGGCACGGTTTTGCAGTGATGAGAATTGCGGACCGTTTCCGATATGCGTCCAGCGAATTTCCAGGGCGGGTAACAGTTCTTTTAGTTTGTGCACCGTCTCAAGAATGTGATCCACCCGTTTCAACGGGATTACTGAGGAGCAGGAAGCCAGATGCAACGACTCCGGACCGGCATCGGTTTTTGTTTTGGGGGAAGGATCCGGCGGAATTCTGGCCGGACCGCTGACACCCAGTTTCATCAGACGGATCTTACCGGCACAGCCGGGGTATCGCTGCGCCAGATAATCACGGCCGTTTTGTGATACCGGAAAAATATAATCCGCATTGCGCACTTTCCATTCATGCCACGGCAAAAAATTGCCGGCATATCGCTCGGTGTACAAGTCGCCGCCGTGTACACGGGTTGCCACCGTCCAGCTGTGCTTTCGGGCCGCCATGATTCCCCCCATGCACGCCTGCTGCATCCAGTAGGAATAAATGATGCCATCCTTAAGATTATAATAAGCAATGGTCTTCAGTATGCGCTGTTCCATCCGGCGCGCAATCCCCAGTGTCCGTGATGTGAGATAGAATTGATACGGTGAAAAGGGATGGCCCGATGCACGTTTCCATTCAGGTAAAAACATACCCCCGGATGACAAAAAGCCGCGAATAAACTCCAATAGCCGCCACTGTGAAGGTGGTTCCGGGGGGAGCAGGGTCACACCATCCGGAAGGTTTCTCGGGGAACCGTACGAAAACGTTGGCAGCAGGAAGATATGTCCGAATCGTTCGACGAGAAACGGGAGTTCATTTTCAAGGAAAATTTCTCCATTCCCGAATGGATAGCTGGCACTGAGAACGATCAGGTGTTTTTGGGGTCTTTGATTTGCCATATAGATCCCGTTAGATGGTCAGGCAGCTGTTATTTTTTCCTGCGCTGATGATGTTGCTTCATCCGGATCATTTTGGTTTCTGAGGTAGTAATTCAGAGCGATAATGAGTCCGGTGGTGATCCATAACTGATTGTCAAGAAAGCCAAACCCGATAAACTGATAAAAAACGGCATAGGCAAGAAAAGCCGCAAAAAGAGCGACTGCGATGTTTTTGTGTGCGAGAGTTTTGCTCAACCGGATATTGTGCCATGCCATGGCGAATATCTTGTAAACGATAAAGGTGAAGATAATCAGCCCGATCAATCCGAGTTCGGAATATACCTGATATATAACGTTGTGGGGCTCATACACTCCGAGTGTTTCCTGCAGGTTGTAATAGGAGAGAAATGCATCGGGAAACCCGCGCCAGCCTACGCCCAGCAGCCAGCTGTCAAAAAAGATACGGAGGGAGCCGTCCAGCAGCATGATACGGATAAAGTTGGAGGTGTCAACTTCGCCCGAAAAAAGGTCTATAAAGCGGTTAAAAATATTTTGCAGCAGATACTGCAGTTCCGGAACGGCAATTACCAGTATGATACCCGCCGCGGCACCGAAAAGAAAAAGGTTATACTGCCGGTAAAAGACGGCAAGGAAAATCAGCATAACCAGAACCGAAACCCAGGAGCTTCTTGAAAAGGTGACCAGAACAGCGGCAAATAAAATCAGAAAGAACAGAGCGCTTAATACTCGTTTCCAGTAAGATATGCCGGAAAATGTCTGTGACGCCAGGTAGGCCAGCGGCAGAAAAAAGAGCGAGCCGAAAATGTTGGGATCCACCTGTCCGATGCGGGCGCGTCCGGCCAGCCGCGTACCCTCGGTGTACATGTCCTGCACAATGGCAATCGGATTGTTAATGGTTTCGATGATAGCTATGGCACCGATTACAGCTCCTACCGCAATCATCGAATAGATCACCCAGACAATTTCCTGCGGCTTTTTGATCCAGTTGACAAACAGGAAAAGCAGCCCTGAGAGGACCAGAACCCGCAGGGCATGCAGAAAAGCCTTTTCGGCATCAGGGGTCCAGATAATGGATAAAAAGATGAGTGAGAAGAACAGAGCGATCTCCAGTTCAAATCCTGTTTTGCGGATCGGTTCAAAGCCGGTCATGAACCAACGCATGACGAACACCAGCAATCCGAAAATGTAGAAGATCTGGAAAAGGGAAAACGGGATCAGTCCGTCTTCGACAATCAGGATCAGATTGCCCAGCAGTGAGCCGGTTGTGATAAGAATCAGCAGCAGTACAGGTTGCGTTACCGTGCGGGTAATCCCGTAAACGAAAATGAGACCGGCAAGGGCAACCAGGTCAAGCGGGGGCAGCCCCATCGACCAGGTCACCAGCCTGAAAAAGGCAAAGACCAGTACTACCCCGCCGGCAATCAGCCATTCTGTGCGGTTGTCTTTTACGGCAATATGGTCAAAGAGGGAAGACACAAGCGGATGTTACCGGTCTTCATTATTGTTCTTCTTTCTTCGGAAGGAAAATCGCAGGTTCTCCTGCAGCTCCCGGATCTGCTGATAGCGCGCCGAATTGGTTTCGCGTCCGACGGCCATGGTGTGGCGGTAGAACACAAGCATGAAAGAAACAAAAATGCTGAATACCATTCCGCCCAGCACAATAAACGCCCGTTTCGGTGCATCTTTGTACGTCGGCAGATGGGCTTCATCAAGAACCTGAACACCGCGCTTGTCGGCCTCGGCAATGGTCAGCTGAAAGTCATACTGCGGATAAATGGTTTCATAGATGGTGTTCTGGACCGTAACCTCTCTGTAAAGGCGATAGTACTGCAGGGCAAGTTCGGGCATATCCAGAATGGGATGAACCACATCCGCAGTCCGGGCTTCCTGGTCGCTTTTCTGTACAAGCTCGTTGTACTTCTTGTCCAGCTCGCGATAGGTGCGTCTGAGGTTGCGCAGTTCGGGATTGTTCTCACTGACACTCTCCCTCATCACATTCATGGCGATTTCAGTTTCAATCATTTGTGATTTGATGTCAGCCAGATTGTCGATGATCGCCTCAGCCTGCTTTTCCACTTCAATCAGTCCGTACGTCTCCTGAAACTCCTTCAGGGCAAGTTCGGCCTCTTCAAGTTCGCGCACATTTCGTTCGTAGCGTTCGGCCAGGATATCGTATTGTTCGAACGCATTCATCCGGTTGAGTTCATTGACCGTCTCCTCCAGCCGTTCTACCATGAATCGTGTCATCGCCTGGGCAAGTTCCGGCTCCCGGTCTGTGATGGAAATACGAATGGATGTTATGGGATTGAAACCGAATCCGCCTTCACGGCTTTCCTCTATGGAAACATTCTGTTCCAGCTTCAGCAGCAACTCTTCAATAATATCGCTTTCGTACACCTCATAGAGATCAAATTCATCGATCAGTGCCACCCGCATGGACCGGCTGTTGAGGATGGTCAGCATGGCCTCCGGATTCACCTGCGGTTCGGTGCCCAGGTTCATCGGCACCATTCCGCCCAGCATTCCGGCAATGCCGGAAAAGGTCTGCTGCTGGTCCGGCGGCAGTACCGTGGCACTCGATTTGTAGGTTTGGGGCCAGATCAGACTGATGATCAGGGCGATCAGGGTGACCGAAAAAACGATCTTGAAAACCAGCCATTTGTCCTTTGCCAGAACAATCAGGGCATCCAGCAATTGAATTTCGTCTTTTTTTGCTTCTTTGCTCATAGTGCTTACCAGTTATATCCGGAACTGGATATGTCTTTGTGAAGAGAGTGGTGAGGAGTTGGTGAATCGGTGGACCGGTTCAGACGCGATTTCAGTACTTCCGACAGTTCGCCGGCCCATTTTTTTCTGTCGAAGTAGGTTTCTACAAAAGTTCTGCTGTTCGAGCGCAGCTGCTCACGCTTTTTTTCGTCTTTTTTGAGTGAGAGGATGGTGCGGGCAAGTACTTCGGGATCCTCCGGCGGGAGGGTGACCGCCGCCTTGCTGATCTCGCCCACCTCCTTGAGAATGCCCCGCGCCGTGGAAATCACCGGTACCTCGCAGGCAAGGTATTCGAAAAACTTGACGGTAAGTATGGATTCAAAAACACGGGTGTCGAAGACCGGATTAAGGGCAAGGTCGAATGTGGACAGATACGCCGGAATCGTCTTGTGTGATTTGCTTCCGATCCAGCGGATGTTCTTCGGCCGGTGTTCGTCGAGCATTTTTTTGAGCTGGTGCGAACGGCTGCCGTCGCCGATCAGCAAAAACTCGATATCTTCTTCATCTTCCAGCATTTTAGCCGCGCGGACAACCGTTTCGAGATCGTGGATGACACCTATGGTCCCGGCGTACCCCACCCGGAACACATCGCGGCGCAGCGGCTCGTCTATGATATCATAAGGCTTATCCACTCTCCGGAAATGGCTGACATCCACCCCGTTGTAAATGACATGCGTTCGTGCTTCCGGCTCCGTGATTTTTATCAGTTCCTCGGAACGCCTGGTAACCGGGATGACCAGGTCGGCATGCCGGTAAAGCACACGCTCGATGTATTTGCTGATTTTGTAGACCAGGCTTTTCTCCTCGACCTGACCCGTTTCGAGGGCGGCATCAGGCCATAGATCGCGGACTTCAAAGAAAAAAGGGATGCGGTACAGCCGTGCCAGCATCAATCCGGAAATGGCGCCGAATATGGGAGGGGACGTGGCATACACGGCATCGTATTTCTTCGGGTTCATCAGCCCGTATAGAAAACTGCTGAACATCCAGGAGGCGAACATCCGGATCTGCTGGAAGAAATTCTCGCGGCGGGTCGGGATGACCCAGGTCCGCACTACTGAGCTGCCGTTCTCTTCGAGTGTCTCGTGAAAAAAACGATCGCGGAATTCCTCGGGAATCTCACCATCCGGATAGTTGGGAAGCTCGCACAGTATGTCAATCTCCCATCCAAGCCCGGCAAGGTACCTTCGGAGCGTTTCCGCTCGGGTAGCGCCGGCGCCGGTTTCGGGTGGATAATACTGTGATAAAAAAAGTAGCTTCATTCGAATGTGGTATCCGCAGATTTTGACTGTTTGCGGAAAAAAGTTATCGGGTCACGGCGATGTAGGCAGTGATGATGCTGGTAATGGTGGTCAGGCCGGTCATGACCAGCTGAATATTGCTGTTGCGCTGGGCGCGCTTTTGCATGTCGTAGGTCCGGGCTGCCTGGAGTTCGTCAAACGGCTCTCTGTCGACAAAAATGAGATCTCCGGGTTCAATGATGGTATCGTCCGGCCGGTGCCAGGAATTGGTCTGCGCCTTGATTACAAAAACCCGGTCTTCTTCGGCCGAGAGTGCAAATCCGCCGGCTTTGCTGATGAAGTCGCTGCTCGACTTGTCCTCGTCAAAATTATAGTAACCGGGCTGGTTTACCTGTCCGAACACAAATACCGTACCCTCGTTTTTCGGGATGTGCAGCCGGTCGCCATGATACAGGGTGACATCTTTAAGCTGATCTTCATCGGTAAGGTCAATGTAGACCCGGTTTCGGATAAGCTGGGCTTCCAGATCCAGATACTCAAATCCCTGCATCACCTGATCGGAGGTCCGGGTCAGTGCACGCGGGTCAAATGCATGACGGATGCCGTATTCGGTCCGGCCGGGCTGGGTCCGCATCAGATAGGCCGCCTGCGGAAGCGCCATGGAGGTAAGTCCCCCCGTTTTCTCCATCAATTCATACAATGTGGTCTCACCATCCTTTATAGAAAATCTTCCGGTGTAGTTGGCTTCACCAAAAACCTGGACATTTTCGGTGCGGCGTTTGTCACGATCGTACGGGATAATCACACGATCGTTGGGCTGCAGGTCGAATCCGGCAATGGAGGCGGAGTCGTCCAGAACGATGTCCCGGGCGCCTTCTTCTGTGACGCGGCTGACACGGATGTAGTCTTCGGCGGCATCGTATGTGGGGCCGCCGGCCATCTTGATCAGGCGGTCGATCGTGTCATCGGACCGGTACTCCAGTTCCAGGTCCTGATTTACACCTCCCGAAACCGAAACACGCGGGTTATGGTCGTGAAGTTCCTGGATATTGATGATATCCCCCTCTTTGACCACCGGGTTGGCACTTTCGTCACCGGTTTTGAGATACCGGTACAGGTCAGCGGTAACCTGTGAGCCGTCCTTCCGGTTGATTACGATGTTCCGGATCGCATATTGATTGCTCTCGATAAATTCCTGAGGATATTTATTTGCAAGCATGATCTCGTCCTCAAGATCATCCGCCACCGGCTCGAAAAAAGAGTGATAGACTGCCTGGTCTACCCTGGTTTGAGCCAGCACGATCTGGGGACCGGTAAACGGGACGTTGCCCACAACATTTACTTTCAGGTTTCTGGGGTGTTCAAGTGTCAGGGAAATCGACGTTCCGGGCAGCTCTTCCTGAACTTTGCTTTCAATCAGCTCCCTGGCCTCATCAAAAAGAAGTCCGTCGACTTTCACCGAACCTACGCGCGGAATCAGTATGGCTCCATGACTGTTTACCCGCATGCCGCGAAAAATTCCGCTTACATTGCCCTTGAGGGTGAGTCCGAGCAGGTCACCGGGGCCCAGCTCGTATGTATCGATGTCCAGGTAGGTTTCATGAAAACGTGCCAGCGTCATTTCGAGGCCGAGTTCATCGAAAAATAAATTGGATTCAATTTCCGGGCTCATCTGAATTTGCATCGAGCGGCGTCGTTCGTTGTCCTGGGCTTCCAGGCCGGATGGCAGCAGACCAATAATCAGAACGAACAGAAGGGAGAGTGCCGTCAGGGGCACAAGGCTGTGTTGGTACAACATGAGAGGCACTGTTATGGTACGTGTGAGAATATTCAGCTGATGATTTGAAAAATAATATACCGCTTACGGATAAAGCCCTGCCGTTAGCCGGGTTTCTGATAGCGGGAGAGCATGATTCCACCTACTGTTAACAAACAACCAAGATACTGCAAAATATGCAGTTTTTCACCCAAAAAAATGAGCCCGAAAAGGACTCCCAGAACGGGCACAAGGTTCTGATAAGTCGCCGTGCGGATGGCGCCCACATTCTTGATTCCGAAGTTCCAGATCAGGTAGGCCAGACCGATGGCAAATACGCCGCTGTAGGCCGCTCCGCCGTAGGCATGCACCGATATGGCGCTGTAATCAAGCCGGATCAGCGACGGGATCGCCACAATGATCAGCAGCGTGCCGCCGATGCTCATCACACTCGTGGCAAGAGTCAGCGGGGAGTATTTTTCGAGCAGTGACCGCGAAAGCAGCGTATAAACGGCAAATACCATGGCTGCTGAAATGATGATGGCATCACCGGCCAGCGTTTCGGACCGGAAGGTCAGCCCCTCTTCACCGCCGCCCATAATCAAAGCCACTCCTGTAAATGCCGCCAGAACTCCAATGGCCTGCACCCGGTACATTTTCTGCGAAGTGAACAAATGTGAAAAAACGGCAATCCAGACCGGAATCATCCCGAGCATGACCGCGGCATTGGAGGCGAATGTCCGGTCGATGCCTATGATAAACAGCATTTGATAGATCAGGTTGCCGAGCAGGCCCAGCAAAACCACCTTCCAGATATCGCGGCGCTCAATGCGGATCTTCAGGTTTTTAATCCAGACCACCACCCACATCAGAATAATTGCGAGCACAAAGCGGAAGGCATTGAATGAAAGCGGATCGATGTCGTCCAGGCTGTACTTGACCACGGAAAAGTTCAGCGCCCAGACGATGACGATGAACATCAGATACAGCTCTGCAAGTGATCTTCCGGATGTCTTGGATGCCATTCGTATTTGTGTTTGCTGCCTGTTTCCTGCCTGTTTGTGACCTGGTACTGCCTGATCTGCTGTCCGCCGGGTGCCGTTTTCGCCGGCGGGCCGGACCCTGCATCAGTCCGCGGAATTCCTCCGCAGAGGACATCGCGCGTATGATATCGAAATTTTGTATTTTATCCGACTGTGTAAAACCAACTCCTTGTACAAGTACTATTTTTGCAGAAAAACAATTCCAATCGTGATACAACGCATTCAAAGTCTGTTTCTCCTTCTTATTCTCCCCGTCAATATCGGCTTCGCTTTTACCCCCATGTTTTCTCATGCCATGCTGGATCCCAGCGGATGGCTGAGCAACGGCCTGATCGCGGCGCTGCTGTTTTCGATAGCACTCACTCTGTACACTATTTTCCTGTTCCGCGACCGGCAGAACCAAATGCGCTGGGTCAAGCGGGCCATGCTGTTCCAGGTTATTGCGGTCGGTATGGCGGTCGGCGTCTTTTTTACGGTAGGGCACATCGGGATGAACCTGATCGAAGAGGCGCTTTCGGTCGGATTGCTGGTGCTGGGCGTACTGCTTCAGTATATGGCACTCCATTATATATGGAAAGACGAGGAACTGGTCCGGTCGATGGATCGCATCCGCTGAAAACCCGCTGCCGCGCATGAGTGCCCATGACCAAAGCATCGGCGACCGTTTTCATCTGGTGACACCAAAGCTGATCCTGATGCTGATTGCCGGGATGGCAATGTTTGCATTTGCTCCCATCCTTGTGCGATCGGCCGGAGATGCCGACCCGTTTGCATTTGCCGCCATCCGGACCATGAGCGCCGCTCTGGTGCTGCTCCCGTTCTGGCTGTTACGGAAAAGCAAGGCCGATACGTTTTATGATACGGGAGATAAAGTCAGGGCCGCTGTTGCGGGAATGCTGCTCGGGTTTCACTTCATTTTCTGGATCCTGGCCCTGCAGAATACAACCATCGCCTCGGCATCCATACTGGTCACCATTCATCCCGTAATCCTTATTCTGATCGAAGCCGGACTGTTCAAACGCGTCTTCCCGCCGCTGGTATGGCTGGGGGTGATGGTGGCGTTTTCGGGATCGGTGCTGCTTGGTTATTCAGATGCGCAGTCGGTTACCATGTTTGAGCATGCGCTACTCGGCGATTTCTATGCGCTCATCGCAGCCCTGTTTTTTGCTCTCTACTTTCTGATCAGCCAGCAGCTCAGGCAGAAGTCCGACTGGCTCAACTATGTCTTCCGCGTATACGGGGCGACCGGGCTGACATGTCTGGCAGCGGCAGTCATTGCCGGCAGCGGAATCCCGGTGGAGCCGGCAGTCTGGCTGGCGGGAATCGCGCTGGCGCTGGGTCCGCAGATCATCGGTCACGGTTCAATGAACTATGCCGTCAAGTTTGTGGCGCCAACCCTTCTTGCCACACTCATCCTCACCGAGCCGGTTTTCGCCACGGTGCTGGCCTGGCTTATTTTTTCGGAAGTGCCGCCCGTTCTGACCTTTCCCGCCATGGCCATTATACTCTGCGGGGTGGTGATGACGTGGGCATCACGCAGATACAAGAAAAAGTGAGCGCCGGCGGGTTCGTAAGCAAACGTGAGCAAAATATTACGTTTGATTGGCGGATTCTAATAAAAAACAGGGCTGGAACCGCTATCAATTAAAAACATCTAATACTCCGGCGGAACAAAACGCCGTATTTTACGTGTATTAATAGCGAAACAGATTACGTTAACAAAAACGCAATTTAGCAGGCAATCAAAATCAGGAAATAAGATCGTCATAACCAGGAAAGAGCGATACGGGACAAAGCGACGCTACCCGCGTGACTGAGACAGGGAGACGAAACACACAAGATACAACATTGCTGATCATGCAGCATCCGGTACAGCAATAATATTGGCGATCAGGTTTCCGATTAATGTATGCGAATCAGGCCGAAACATATAGATACGATAGGAAAAAGTGCAGGACTTGGAGTTCTGCTGCTCTTCGCAACCGGTGTGACCTCCTGCGGGAGAGAGGATGAACATCATGAGGATGTGGTGGAATATTCGGAGCCGGTTGCTTTTGACTTTGAAGAGATCAAAGAGCGCGGAACCATCCGGATGATTACCCGGTACAACTCCAGTTCCTACTTTCTGCATCGCGGTATGGATCGCGGCTTTGATTATGAATTGGTTTCGCGGTTTGCCGACAAGCATGATCTCAAGGTGGAGGTAGTATTGCTGACATCCGATGATGATCCGATTGAACTGCTGAATCGCGGCAAAGGTGATATCATAGCCGGAAATTACGCCATTACCGGGGACAGGAAGCCGCATGTCACCTTTTCAAAGCCGTATAACTTTGTCAACCAGGTTCTTGTAAGCTCGGACCTGGATGAGCCGGTAGAAGATCCGGAACAGCTTGAAGGAAGAACCGTCAGCGTGCGCCGCAACAGTTCCTACTTCACCACACTCCAGCAGCTTCGTGAGCAGGGACTGGATGTCAACATTGATGTCGTAAGTGAGGACTGGAACACCGAAGCCCTGATGCTTGAGGTGGCAGAAGGACGGATGGAGGCCACCATCGCCGATGACAATCTGTACCATGTTGCTGCCAATTACATTGAAGGTGTGCAGTCCGGACTCGTTGTATCGGAGCAGGATACCATAGCCTGGGCTGCCCGGCAAAATGCTCCGGAGCTCAAAGAAAAAATGGACGACTTCATTCAGGAGCATTTCCGCATCCGTGAGTCGGACGGCAGGGTGCTCCGGTCCGCATTCCTCAACATTCTGAATCGCCGCTATTTTGAAGAGCAGGGACATGCCTCCCGGTTTGAGAACCGCAGATATGACATGGTACACACCGGGTACATATCGGCTTATGATGACCTGGTGAAAGATATCGCCGCTGATGCCGGAGTTGACTGGAAACTGGTTCTGGCAGTCATGGCTCAGGAATCACGTTTCGATCCCAATGCCAAGAGCTGGGCCGGTGCGATCGGCCTGATGCAAATCATTCCGCGTTTTTCCCGGGTGGAAAACGAAGCATTGCTTTACGACCCGGAAATCAATATCCGTGAAGGCGTCCGCTATCTGGACAAACATCTTAATCGCTACGCGCATCTTGACTCCCTGAACCAGTACGCCTTTGCTCTTGCCAGCTACAATGTCGGTATGGGACACATCGCTGATGCGCGGCGGCTGGCAGTACAGCTCGGCAATGATCCGGATGAATGGGAGAACATCGCCGATGCCCTGCTAAAGCTGATGAACAGGAAATACTATCAGCACGCCCGCTACGGATTCAAGAGAGGAATTGAGACGGTGAATTATGTGGAAGATGTGATGAACCGGTACGAGCGCTATCATGCCGTGGCAAGCCTTGCCGCCAATTTTGAGGATCGCAATATCCCGACACTTTCTGATCTGGGCCGGACAAACTGAGTCTGCACTGGCAGCGGGGATTCCAGGGGTTTGCATAACAACTTCAGGCTCTGAAGAAGGGCAAACACAGGAGCGTTACGTTCTTTTGCAAACGATAAGCGTCAGGTCATCGCTGATACGGTTGCCGCAGTAATCCGTTACGTCCGAAATAATACCGGCCAGAATTCCGGACGGATCCTGCTCACGCCTGCTGAGCACACTGTCAATCAAGCCCTGCTCGTCGAATTCCTCATCCAGCTCGTTCATCGCCTCCGTCACGCCATCCGTATAGAGGACCAGAATGTCGCCTTCGCCCATGACTGCTTGTCCGACCTTGTAGGGGGTCAGCGTCGGCATCGCGCCGAGCAGCACACCGCCTTCCGACAAACGGCTGATGTCACCGTTGCTCCGGATCAGAAGCGGCGGGTTGTGTCCGGCATTCACGTAATGCAGCACCTGGTCCTTGTGATCAAACCGGCCCCAGAAAAAACTGATGAATTTATCGCTCGGAGTATTCTGGTAGATCAGTGAATTGATCTGTCCGGTGGCCTCGGATAATCCGATGTCGAACGGTTGAAGTATGTGCAGCACCGATTGCAGATTGGCCATGAGCAGTGAAGCCGGAATTCCCTTGCCGGTCACATCCGCAATGGCCATAATGAGATTGCTCCTCACATCTTCTATCAGATCGTAATAATCACCGCCGACCTGATAGGAAGGGACATTTTTTGCCGAGACTTTGAGGTTCGGCGTTTCGGGAGGCGCATCAGGGAACAGCTTTTGCTGGATGGATCGGGCAAGCTGCAACTCCTCCTCCATCCGCTCCTTCTCAATCCGGTCCTCAAGAAGAAATGTTTTCTGGATCGACATCAGAGCCAGATTGCCGATCGATATCAGGAAGTTGAAATCGGCGGGCTCATACTCCTTGCCGTTGGCCCGCTTTCCAAGTCCAAGCACGGCCGGCTCGCCGCCTTCGTTGTTGAGTCTCAGCACAAGATGCAGGTCCAGCTCGCGCAGAAAAGGGTGCTTTGCAAGAAGCTCATCATCCACCCGGACGATGTTCTTTTCAAAACCCGAAAGGATGGTCATCTCATCGTCTGAAAGAGCCCGGGATAGTCCGTTTTGGGTAACCGGGACCGGCGAGCCCTCCCGCTGCAGTATCATCACAAATTTTCTGATAAACAGCTGTCCGAGCAGGGTGAACCGGAATATCCTTTTGATTTCCTCCCGGTCGATGGAGGCGTTGAAGGCCTTGCTCAGATCGAACAGCGTGAACAGCTCCTGGACTTTGTAGTCCAGTTTCCTGTTGGTGGTTCGAAGTTCGCTGACCAGTTCGGAGTTGGCAACGGCGATGCCGGACATGAATACCAGGCTTTCGAGGATTTCGATCTCCTCAGCGGATATGGGCTGGTTCCCGATTCGCGGACCCAGTGCAAGGATGCCGAGATGGCGTTCGCTGTGGCGGATGGCCACCAGCAATGATATTCCCGCCTGCTGCAGCGGCTGCAGTTCTTCGTGATCGGCACAAAAGAGGGAGCTGCGGTTTTTGAACAGACTTCTGGGGATCGCCACGCGCTCCGGCAGATCCAGGCGGCCTTTCTTCATCATGACCGGGTGCGATTTGCTGCGCGGTTCGTACCACAGTACGGCGGCCCGCGTCACCATCATCTTGCCCATGGAGATCAGAAGCAGATTGTTCAGCACAAAATCGACATCGTGCGACTCGATGAGCAGTCTGCTGGTATCCAGGATCGTCTGGAGGCCGAACTGGCTTCTCCTGTCGTCTCGGATTTCCTTCGGTTCAGACAAGGTACTCCATTTTAGTGACGGGTCAGCGTTTTTTGGTCATCCGGATTTCGTTGCGGGACTGTCTTTTCCGGTATTCCACATTGTCCATTAATTTACGGATGAGAAGGATACCGTAGCCACTTCTTTTTTTATTTTTCAGCTGCTCTTCCAGTTTGGGAGTCTGGTAGCTGCCCGGATCAAATGGTTTGCCTTCGTCAATGATGGAGACCAGCATTTCATTGTTGCGGAAAGCTACCGAGACGGAGATGTTTTTTTCCGGATTCCACTCATAGGCGTGCTTGATGATGTTGGTGCAGGCTTCATCCACGGCAAGTACGATGTCATTGACATCGGTTTCACTGAAGCCGAACTCCCCGGCGTGCGAGGCGACGAAACTTCGGATCTTTTCGAGCTCGTCGGTCGAGGCGCTGATACGCATGCTATGTTGCCGGATGGAGGGCACGTTGGGTCCTCATTGAAAAGTTGCTGAAATAAATTTGAGTGATGCTCACGTTCGGGTTGTCACACAGACTGCTGAAATCGTTTCAGGGCATCTTCTTCTGTATCGAGAATATCGTACAGAGTCGGAAAACCCAGCAGATCAAAAACATTAAATACTTTTGGCTTCAAATTGGTGATTTTGATATCACCGCCTAATTCACGGATTTCCTCGATATAAGCCATGAACACGCCCAGCCCCGCGCTGGAGATATACTCCAGTCCGGTGCCGTTTACTACTATTTGTACGGATTTTTCATCAATAAGTTTTTGCAGTTTTTCTTCAAGCCGGGGTGCGGTATGGGCATCCAGCTCCCCTTGAATATCCATGATAATGACATCGGAACGGGTACGGTTGCTGATCTCAAATGTGCTCATAATTCCTGATAGGTTCGGTGTATCAACAAAAAATTCCGGAAGCAGATGTCAGTGGCTCCGATATCAGATCGCCGGATCGGGAACCGGTTTTGTTTCACTGGTACGGATGACAATCAAAAAAGATTCACTTGTTTTCAAAAAAATGAAGCGGTGACATGCTGCTTGCCGGTCAATTGTTTCCAGGACAATATAACAGAAATGAGCAAGCGTGACAGCATAATTGTGCGGCAGCTACGGATGTTGCAGAGCATGGGAGGAAGATTTTTCGGCAGCGACAAGTGCGGCAGAGCGTAAAAGGAAGATCTTGCAGAAGGTGCGGTTATTGGCAAAGCGTGCCGGATAGCGGGCCGGAACAGGTTCTGCAGGGGGCAAAAAGGCAGGGGGATAAAAAAATAGGGCGATACACGTATCAGGTGTACCGCCCTAAACTATTCATCAAGAGAGACGCTACTTGAGCGCACATGAAATATAACACTTGTGGAGATAAACGCAAAACAAATTTCGACTTTTTTTTCTGATGCCGCAAATTCTGCAGCAATGGCCAGAAATTTGTATCATGCTTTCAAACCAATCATTTCAGATAGCATTTATTATGACGATCCGCATCAGTAATACAATATCAATCAGACGTTTAACCGGAATTCTGCTTTTCGGGACCCTCCTGGCTTTTGTACCGGCCGGTTCCCTGGCGTATGCAGGGGAAGCGGAGGCATCCGGACTTCATCGTATGTCGGAAACTTCGGACATCGAACGGGCAGTTGCGCATGTCCGTGACCATGGCATCGCCGTATCAGGCGTGGATGAACTGGATCCACTGATCGAGCGCGCCTCGGATAAGCGGCTGGTGCTGCTGGGGGAAGCTTCGCACGGCACATCCGAATATTATACCTGGCGTGCGGGAATCAGCCGGCGGCTTATCGAAGAGCACGGCTTCGATTTTATCATTGTTGAGGGGGACTGGCCGCTTGCCTATCACGTCAATCTGCATGTAAAGCATCTGGAAGAGGAGCCATCCGGCAGCCGCGAGGTCCTGGCCAACTTCCACCGGTGGCCTCAGTGGATGTGGAACAACGAAGAGGTGCGTGAACTGATTGAGTGGATGCACGAATATAATGAAGACCGGCCCGAGGCTGAGCGTTCCGGTTTCTACGGTATGGATATTTACGCACATGAAGAGGGGATGGATGATGTGCTGGCGTTTCTGGAAGAGCACGATCCCGACGCCGCCGGATCGGTCAGCAGCTACTACGGCTGTTTTACCCGCCACCCCGACATGCAATCCTATTTGCAGTCGGTGCACCAGACCGGCGATGACTGTTCCGAAGACCTTGAATCGGCCCACGAAATTCTTGAAATGCAGTTTGATGAGTATATGGATGCCGATTCCCTCCATTTTGTGCGGGCCTGGCAGAGCTCGCGCATGGTGGTTTTTGCAGAACGGCACATCCGCGGTAATCTTGAACGCGGACCGGCCTCCTGGAACCACCGCGTCGACCATTTTTATGATGCGGCGTATAACCTGCTCGATCTGTACGGAGATGGCGCCCGCGGCATCGTCTGGGCGCACAACACCCATATCGGAGACGCCCGGGCTACCGACATGAGCCGCGCCGGAATGCGGAATATCGGCCAGATTGCCCGGGAAGAGCTCGGGGAAGACCGGGTCTATGCTGTCGGATTCGGAACCTACCGCGGGGAAGTGCTTGCCGGACGCCAGTGGGAGGGGCAGATGGAGACCATGCAGATTCCGGATGCCGTGGAGGGCAGCTACGAATCGATCATGCAGCAGGCCGGTATATCACCGCTGCTGATGCTGTTTGATGATGCCGATGACCACCAGGCGCTCATCGAGCCAAGGGGAAACCGGGCGGTAGGCGTGGTTTACAATCCGGAACAGGATGCATCCCAGAATTTTGTCAATACGGTCATGCCTCAGCGCTACAATGCGTTTATCTTCTTTGAAGAGACCGGCACACTAACACCTGTTGAGTGATCATAACGGGGCAGCAAAAAAAAGCCGCCCCGGTGGCGCATATACCACCGGAAGCGGTTTTAGTTATGATATACCTGACGTAACCGGAATGTATATGCCGGAGTCAATCCGGGCGCGTGAGTATTGCCGGTTTCCTGTCCGCCCGGATGATCGCCGGTCGTTTGCCGGTCGATTGTTAATTCATCAGTGACTCGGCTATCTGCCGGCTGAAGGCCGGAAGGTCATCCGGCACACGGGATGTGATGATATTGCCGTCCACCAGCACTTCAGTATCCTCAAAGTTTCCGCCTGCTTCGGTGATTTCATCACTGATGCCCCCGACACCCGTGAGATTGCGTCCCGAAACCACACCGGCCGTAACCAGTACCTGCGGACCATGGCAGATGGCCGCTGTCGGCTTGTCAGTCCCGACAAATGCCTCGACAAAAGCGATCACATCTTCATTTTCCCGCAGGTTGCCGGGTGAGTGGCCGCCCGGGATGACAAGGGCGTCAAAGTCTTCGGGGGTTACTTCATGGATAGTACGCTCGACTCTTGCGGTGACATCGCTGTTGTATGCGGTATAGGATCCGCGTTCAATACCGATCATGGTGACCTGTGCACCGTGATTGATGAGATATCCCATCGGGAAAAGGGTTTCGCCGTCATGGAATCCCTCGGTAATCAGGAAGGCGACACGCTTGCCCTCAAGCTCACCGGGCTCCCCGGCCATGTCTTCGACTTGCTGCTCGCCGCATCCGGCCGTCAGTAACAGTGCCAGTGTGAGAAATGCAGGAAAAAACCACTTATTCAATGCTTTCATAACTTCCTCCTTGGAGTTGGTTGCAAATAGTGTTGTTGGTGTCCGGGAAACCATAATCAGAATAAATACTCATACGGACCCGGACAGTTGCTGCTTCAGGCTGCAATCACGTGAAATATTGTTGTCATGAATGCTGCCTGTAAATATGTTGCCATTAATGCTGCCTGAAATAATCCACTCTGAACTCTTCAACGATGAGGATATCCGCATATGATATTGGTATCCTCAAACCGAAAAGAGTACTGATGTAATACTGTACAGTGCAATATCGCTAAACAGCGGTGTTTTTTTCAAGTGTATTTGAATCTGCATGATGCGCATAGAATTGCAATGGTGATATTTATTCAGGCAATTCATTATCATGTGTGCAATGAAGACCTGCGACGTGATTTATGATAAAAGAGCAGAGACGTGCCGGATGATAAATCGGAAAGTGATATGCTGGTGAAAATCATTTCAGGAGCACAAACCGGTGCCGACCGTGCCGCACTCGATGCGGCTCTTGAACTCGGGATTCCCTGCGGCGGATGGGTGCCGAAAGGCCGGTATGCCGAAGACGGCGAGATTCCAGAACGCTATCCCGATCTGAAGGAGACACCGGATGCAGAGGTTGAGATGCGCACGGAATGGAACATCCGTGATTCGGATGCCACCCTTATTGTCTCGCACGGACCGCTGGAAGGCGGCTCCCTGTATACCAAAGTCAAGGCCGGAGAGCTGGGCAAACCCTGGCTGCATCTCGATCTTTCCGGTCTGAGTCACGATCAGGCCGTGACAACGGCCCGGAAATGGCTGGAAGATGTGCGTCCGGCTGTTCTGAATATCGCCGGATCGCGTGCATCAAAGGATTCTGACATATATGAGAAAACGGTCGGGCTGCTTCGCACGCTCCTTCCGCTGGTACGCTGACCGGCGGTACCGGCAAAAACGGATGCCGCCTGGTCTGAATAACGAATTTTGGAAGAGATCAAATCCGGTAAAAAAATGATACCCTTAAACAGGTTTGTGGCTCTGTTAAATCAGCAGACTGCTCAACTTTTCTATTATTATGTGAATAATTGCCGGATTTCATTACTTTGCCTGTATAAATATCAAGTTACAGGCAGACCGGCCGAAGGCTGGCGATTTGACCGCTGGGAAGGTGATCATGAAGGCGATGTATACATTGAAAGGTTTACCATTTCATCCGATGCAACCGTAACGGCCGTTTTTCGTGACGATATTGAAACCGGAACGGTTACTGATATCGATGGCAATGAATACAAAACCGTCGTCATAGGTGATGTTGAATGGATGGCAGAAAATCTGCGTGTGACACATTACCGGGACGGTTCGGAAATATTTCATGCTGCCAGCCGGGCCCAATGGCGTGACGATACCTACGATGGTAAAACCAAAACTGGTAAAGGTGCGTATTCGGTGCAGCCTCACGAGGATATTGAGGGGCTTGACTCTCAGGAAGACGTGATGCGAGCCTATGGTAAATTGTACAATGGCTTTGCAGTCGAAGACAGTCGTGGATTATGCCCCGATGGATGGGAAGTTTCAAGTAGTTGGCCTGCACTTGACCGGGTTGCGGCAAGATACCACGATCCGTGGCAAAGAGATGAAATCGATATCGATACAATGTTTAACAGCAATATGCTTAAATCACGCAGGCAAATAGACAGCCCCTATGGTGAGCCATGGTCTACTGATGAACATCCCCGCTGGGAATCACACGACCTCCATTTTGGAATTGATAATTATGGCTTTAATGCCGTACCAGGTGGTATGCGAAGTTTTGGTGGCCGTTTCCGATTCGTTGGCGAATCGGGTCTTTGGTGGGATAATGTCCGTAGCGGTTGGGATGAACATCAAATGTATTATTACCGGTTAAGTTACAATGAAGGCTTAAGCTCTGGTAGTTCATATGGTTTGTATATGAGGAAAGGACTTTCTGTTCGCTGTCCGCGTGATGCTCATTAAGTTGATTGATGATTGTGCGGATGTGAACAAGTCAGCCCCGGAGATTTTTTTACGATAAATGTGACCTCCTTCCATAAAACCGGGCCAATCTAAAAGAGAGAATACGTACAATATTATTACTTTTCACCAAAACATATTGCCATAAAAGCTTCCAGGATATTAATAATAAATACCCTGGGCGACGTTGGCAAGTGACCCCACCAGGACTCGAATTCTGTTCATTTAGAAGTAGAAAATCGAAGCGTATTAATGAAAAAAGCCCATTTTTCAACATATAAAGTGATTTTCTGACACATGCAAAATAGCAGTAAATACAAAAAATGTTTTACAATTGTTTTACAGTAGTTGTTGTTGGCTTTATATTCATTGCACAGATAAACCGAAAAAGCTACTCGAGAATATAAAAGTGCAATGGCGACTTCTATTCATCTTTACCTAAGAAAAGATGCTAAAAAACGCAACGGGGAATGCCCGATATACCTGCGAATAACTGATAACCGAAAGCATCGCTATATAAGTACGGGTGTATCGGTCCAGGAAAAATGCTGGAATCAAAAAAGGGAAATGGTTCGGCGTAATCACCCAAACCCGGATACTCTGAACGAAAAATTACAACAAAGAATCAAAGAAGCTCAAAATGCAGAAACGGAGCTTGGGCGAGGTGGTAAGGTTTCTGCGAAAGCAATTAGAGAGAGGATACAGGTTGGGAAAAAGGGGGATTTCTTTAACCTGGCTGATGAGTGGTATGATGAGTTGGTAGCGACCGGAAAGTATCATCAGTCCAAAACGCTCAAGGTTGTCCTAAAAAAACTTGAAAGCTTTGAGGGGGAGCGTTTGTTGCCTCTGAGCCAGATAGACACCGCTTATCTGGAGAAGTTTGAATCTTACATTTCCCGAACTTTCGAAAATAAGGGTAATACGATCAATAAAACCTTTAAGATAATTCGAAGAGTTCTCAAAATGGCCATGAAGGCCTACCTTATGAGAGAGGATCCTTTTATTAACTTTAAAGGGGCAAAACGAGTCAAGGATAGTGAGAAAACCAAATTGCATATTGAACAAATAAAGGCCATCGAGGAACTAAACCTTGCGACGGGATCAGCCCTTTGGCATGCAAGGAATGCCTTTCTGTTCAGCTTTTATAGTGGCGGGATCAGGTTTGGCGATATTTGTTGTTTAAAGTGGGAAAATGTAAAGAACGGCCGGCTGTCTTACAATATGAATAAAAATGAAAAGCCGTTCAGCACAAAGCTTAGCGACTATCACAAGGCAATTTTATCTGAATACTCAGGATCCAAAGATGAATATATTTTCCCGTTCCTGAACAGCAAAAAGAAATACGATCTATTGGATTTGCGCAAGGCTATCAGTTCTCGGAACGTCATAGTGAATAAAAACTTGAAGAAGATTGTCGAGCTGGTAAATGAAGAGCTGGAGAAAAATGACTGCCCGGAATTAATCATTGAAGGGAGCGTCTCTTTTCATGTTTCCCGTCACAGTTTTGCTCAGCATGCTGTGGAGTCCGGGCTGGATGTTTATGAATTAATGCAGACACTTCGGCATACCAAGATCGAGACTACGCAGAGCTACTTAAAAAGCCTTGATGAAAAACTTGCTGATAAGGCGATGAGTAAAGTTTTTTGAATGATCGAAAACTTCAAGATAGATTGAAATCGATATGGACAAACTGAAATGGGTTTGCTCTCACTATCAGGTAAAACCACCTAAAGAGCTTATCGGCCTACCAGGGCAAGGTATACAAGACCATCTGATTGAATTTAATTTTTTAGACTTGGATCAAGAAGCAATGACCAAGTTAAGTCTGGTAAGAGATGAGGTGGCAAAGATCAAGCAAAAAGATGATGCAGATGTGATTTTCGGTCGTTATGTATGGCTGAAAGAGGCTAAGACTTATTGTGATCAACTCTACAAACAGTACTATAGATCGGGGTTGTTGGGACATGCTCTTAAGAATGAGGAAGAATTCAGAGAGCCCGTCGGTTTCTTAAGAATCAGGAAATATGTCCTGGAAAAATTCAATGAGTATGAGGATCAGTATCAAAAAAAGCGGATAGACAGGCCTTACTGGGAATTGCCTGATCCAAAAAGTATTGCTGAAAAGTTTGTTAACCGGAGCCATAATATATCCGGTCGATACAATGTGGATGAAATTGCTCCTGTAATGAGAATAGCGGCTGAATATATATTTAAAGAAAAGATTACTGATATTCATCGACGTGTAAAGCCAATCGTAGATAATTGCAGCAGGTATGCTGGATCGGAAAATACAAAGAGGAACTGGATCGAGTTTTATGCTCGCAGCTCTGGTCTGAAAGTACCCAATGATGACGCTACCTGAACAGTATTTTAAAAGATCCAGATAGATTTCCAGATAGGTAGGGTCTTGTGTTCCAGATTTAAGTGCTTTTAGATTTTCAATAGGTTGATTAAATGAAAACAAAACATTGGAAATCATGAATGCTTATATCCCTACCCGAGAAGATTTAGAGCGGTTTATTCAAAAGGCCGTAGAAAAAACAGTCAAAGAGACCATTCCGCCTGCCTTTCAGAAAGCCACCCGAAAAAAGTGGCTCACCACAGATGAAGTAATGGAAATGCTGGACTGCTCAAGGAGACACATGCAGCATCTACGTGATTCCGGACAACTCCCTTATCACCAGCATAACAAGACTATTCGATATGACATTGATGAAGTCGAAGAGTTTTTGAATCGTGGTAAGGTAAGCGGGAGGTGCTCATGATGGATATGCAAAAAAAAAAGAGCCGGTCCTGGGGAGATTGGAAAAAGATTGGACCCAAGCTGTGTTCTGGTTGGGAAGTGACATCCAATCCTGTTTAGAATCCAAGCTCGAGGTGTCATAGGTAAATTTGCCGGATTATGATCTGGCAAGTTGAGGTGGGAGCGTGTGAAGTACATAAAAAAAGCCTGCCCTTTTCGGAGGACAAGCTTTATAATTTTGCTCACCTTAAAGATAAGGATCTATCATGTTTATGAACAACACTAATACAGCAGGTAAGAAGGCAGATACTGCAGAAAATGCAAGAACTGCAGAAAATGTAACTATTATCCGAGAGGTCGGAGAAGCTACGGCGTTGCCTGAAAACATCTACTACAAGCTACCTGATGGGCTAAGGCAGATGTGCTTTGCAATTACTAACCGTAATCAAAGGGATGTATTCTTCTTGGCGGCCTTGTCTGTATTGTCAGCACATATGAAAAATATAGACATATTACATAGTACCGGTATTATTCATCCGCAGCTGTTTGTAATGATCATTGCACCGCCAGCCTCAGGTAAGGGAATTGCCAGCAAAGCCAAGAAATTAGGCGAACCATTGCAGGATGAGTTGTACAAACAGGCAGCAGTAGAAAACAAAGGTTTGAATACGGCCTCTGCTGATAATAAGGCAAGAAGCGATAAACCCTGGCAGAAGGCTTTTTTCATACCAGCGAACTCTTCTGACAGGGCTTTCTTTGATAGGCTCCATGAAAATTCAGGCAGAGGGCTGGTCATCGAAACTGAAATAGACACTCTTCTGAATGCCATGGATAAAGAATGGGGGAACTACTCTGACGTACTTCTGAAAGGTTTCCAACACGAAACGGTTTCTATTAACAGGAAAGAAGACTGTCTCTACATAGAAAAACCAAATTTTTCTATATGTCTTACGGGAACTCCCGTCCAGTTTAATCGAATGTTCAAAAATCCCGAAAACGGATTACTGTCTCGCTTTGGACTATACACATTCGAGGGAGATACAGAATGGCAATCACATGCACCAAAGCGAGTTGGCACTTCCTTGGATACTGAAGTGAGAAAAAACGCCAAGATGTTCTACAAGATATTCACTGAACTGGACAAATTAAGTTCACCTCTGGATTTTCAGTTAAGTACTGAATATTGGAGCTCTCTTGATTCCGTATTTAAAGCAATTAATAATAAGATTAGGGACTATGGGCTTCCGGATCTTCTGCTAAGCTCAAATCGCAGGGCACCTTACCATGTTCTAAGAATTGCCTGTGCACTGGCTGTATACAGACACTTTGAGAAAGGGGAAGATATATTTCCAGGTATGAGAGTCATTCCTGAAAATGATGATATAGATGTTGGCGTGGAACTGTCAAAAATGTTTGTTAACCATACAAACCAAATGATTGGATTTCTTCCCCGATCGAACAACCTGTCTAATAAAAGTCAAAGGTATCGAGAATTTTATGAGGCACTACCGGGTGAATTTACTACTCGTGAAGCTCAGGAAATTGCAAGCGAGTTAGGAGTCCCAGAACGAACATGTGATGGCTGGCTTTCTAACTACATGGCCGACTTTAAGAACATAAAACACGGTCATTATCGAAAACGCAAGTGATATACCCACCCTCCAAGCCCCGACTTACCAAGGATTGATAGGTGGTCGGGGTTTGGAGATGGGTTGCAGTTCTTGCAGTTCTTGCAGTTTCTGCAGTAAGTATGTCGGTACGCTATTTCTTGGAGTTATGCTATCGTTTGGTTGTTGTTGTGGACAGCAGTAAAGGTCTGTCAAGTTGATTGCACCGGTTATGTTACTCCCCCACCCTCTGTGCGAGGCCCCTCTACGCGCGCGAAAAGCCTGTACAGTATATGTGCATGCAACTATGTTGCAATACTAATTCTCTGATTAAGCCTAACCACAAGCCGGCCGTGGCGTAACAGAGGCAAGCCCTCATGAATAGCCGTGGCAGGGGTTCGCTGACCTGGGGGCATGGCGGCTCTCTTATCGCAGCTCCGGCGCCTTTTTACCCCTAAGAGTGTGGACGGGAGATATGTGTAAAAAGGGGGCGGGGGTCGGATTCGGATGTAGTTTCCGGATTTCGTTGAAAACCATACTTAACCCAACCATTCCCCCTACACCCGGCTGTGGACGTCGCAGCCGCTGTCAATTTCAACCCAATCTGGAGGTGCACCATGCAATCAATCGAAGACTACACTGATCACCCAATTTGGCTGCTCCAAAGCGCTGATGACTTGGAAGCAGTAATAGAGGCTCACCAGGTAGCCAAGGAGTGTGGCGTCAAATTCGCCTATCAATATCTCACTCGTTAACTCGGAGGTGTCGTTATGATCGAACTTGCATTAGTAGCCGCCACGGTGTACTTCGTACATCGTTCATGGTCAGTCTATAAGACTGGCTATGATAAAGTAAAAGGTGTAGCTAAAAAGGCTACGTATCGTGAGCAAGAAGCTCTTACTCAAGAAGAGCTTCGCAAACTCAAACAGCTACTCAATCAGTAGCTCATTAGACACCCTCAGGGGTGTCTTTTTTTTTCTGTAGCCACGCTTGCGGGCTACGCTTTTGGGCTCCGCCCGCTGCGCTCACGGCCGCATCCATAAGCCCACGAATGGAACATTGCATGGTCAAGCACTATTGCATCATGCTACGGCTAGCTGGCCACGGCTCTGGGCAATACCCCGCTATTCATCACTCCCGCTCCCCTTATGTGTGGGCAGGATATGCCCTTGAACCAAGGGAGCGCCATGTCATGGCTCCTTTCTCACCTTCACTTAAATCCAATCGCTATGACCTTATCACCCAACATCGACAACTGTGCTGTGGAACACTCACAACTGGCCGAAGTCCAGCTCAAGTACCGCTCGGGCAATCCCGGCCGCCAACCACAGATCAACACGCCCGAGGCGGCTGTGGAGTACCTGCGCAGCATCTGGGACCGCGATGCCATGGAAATCTGCGAGGAGTTCGTTGTACTTATTCTCAACGCCTCGAAAAAATGCCTGGGCTGGTGCAAACTCAGCAGAGGCGGGGCGACGGCCACCGTCGTCGAACCGGCCCATGTCTTCCGGGTTGCCCTGCTGGCCAATGCCCACTCCATTGTTGTCGCCCACAACCACCCCTCCGGCAACACCAACTTCTCCCGGGCCGATATAAACCTGACCAAGAAGCTGGTCGAGTCTGGAAAGCTGCTGGACATCTCCGTAGAAGATCACATCATCCTGACCGCCACGGACTCGGTATCCTGCCGCCAAAGCGGGCTGATGTAGCCGGCCAACCCTTCCCCTTACGCTCGGGTGCCAACGCTCTTCCGGCATCCCCTGCTACCATCCAAATCACTGCCATGTCCTGCCATGCTGCGCCCAAGCCACATCGGGCCGGCAGGGGGCATGGCAGATCCTATCAACCCTAAATGGAGTACAACTATGGAACTCGAACACTTCTACTTTCCCGTCGAAGAGCGGGAGGTTGCCCTGACCGGTAACGGCCAGCCCGTATCCGGCTACAAGGCGATCGTCAGCCCCGGCAATGGCCAAGATGAACTCATCTCGGTCGCCAAGGACACCTACAAGCTGGTGCCGAACCGCCAGGTCATTGAGCCGTTTCTGCAGCAGGTGCACGCCCTGCAGACCCGGTGGTACATCGACCCATCGCACACGTTCGCCGAAAAGAACCGGATGCGCCTGCAGATCACCTTTCCGGACCTGGCTATGCATGACGGCGAGTCGCTGATTCCACTGTCGATGTACCTGCATAACAGCTACGATATGAGCGAAGGGGTCCGCGTGTTCTTCGGGGCTATCCGGCTGGCCTGCAGCAACGGCATGGTCCTGGGCAACATTCTGGGCTCGTTCTACGGGCGCCATACCAAGGGATTTGCCTTCGACCGGCTCGCCGTAGCCTTCGACGATGCCGCCGAACGGATCGAGGCTGTCCAAAGCCATGTCCGGTACTTGCAAGAGTCCACCCTGAGCCGGGATCGCTACCAGTGCCTTGAGCATTCGCTCGGCAAAAAGCGCATTGCCGAGGTGCTTGACCCGCAGCAGTCCCTGGCCGCCTCGCAATGGGAGGCCTACAACCGGCTGACCTATCACATCAGCCATGATGTGGACAAGCCACGGCGGGCCGAACTCCAGCGAAAACTCAGCGGCGTATTCGAGCTGTAGCCGCCGTCAACCGCAACCCCTAACCATAAAATCCATGATACCACTTTGGGTTCGCATGACCATGAACCTGCTGCTGGTTCTGAAAACCGCTGGGGCTGCCATGGCCCTGTACCGGCAAAACAGCCACGCCATTGCCCGCATGCTTCGGCATGTGAGCGGTGGCAAGATCACCATTACACCCATCACCAAACCGAAATACCATGCCTATGCAAACCATCATCACCGCCGCGGTCATCGCCCTGAACGTGCTGGCCGCGGCAGGCTCCAGCCAAACCGGGTCTATGAGTCCGGTGGTCCAGGAGTTCAGCGTACAGCTCAACGAGGCAACAGGAGGGGTCTTTGAGCCCGACTGGCATCACAAGCGGCCTCTGGAACGAGCTATCCTACTGTCCGGCGACAGCGACTTTGCCTCGCTGCGCACCATCGTCGCCCGCATGGCCGGTCAGTATTACGACGTCCGCATCATCGACGGTTGGTCCTATGCCAAAGAGGAGCAGGCCTACCAAGTCCGATTGCTTGTCGGCACCAATATCGTGGACGTCTATTACTTCACAGCTTACCAAGTCATCAACATCGTTCAACGCAAACCAAAGGAGGACTCATGACTACCATAACCACCAACAACGCCCCGAAGACCACCACGGCCAAGACCAAGGAATCGCTGTTTGCCATCGGCGAGTCCTTCGCTGCCCTGGAGTCGCTCATCGAAGAGCATGACGGAGAGTTAACCGAGACGATCGACCAGTGGCTGGCCGAGTATGAGGCCAAACAGTCCGACAAGATCGACGCCTACTGCTATCTGGTCGAAAAGTACGAGGAGATTGCCTCAGAGGCCCGCAGGTTGGCTCAGAGAGCCACGGCCTACAAGAACAAGGCCTCTGGGCTCAAAGAGCGGCTCAAGGTCTATCTGGAGCATCAGGGCACCGCCAAGGTCGAAACAGGTCGGTTCACCGTAAGCGTAGGCCGCAACGGCGGCAAGCTTCCCGTGGAGCTGCATGAAGGCGTCGCCCCGGAGGATCTGCCCGAGGCTTTCCAGAAGATCCGCGTGGAGGCCGACAAGGACCGCCTGCGCGAGTCGCTACTGAATGAGCAGTCCGAGTTGAACCGGCTGGCCTATGTCGGCGACCGGGGCACTCACCTTCGCATCACATAAACGCATCACAACCATGAATCACAAACAGGAGGTAACTATGTTTCAAAAAGCCAAACGAAGCAGCGCCAAAATCAAGCTGGCCATTACCGGGCCGAGCGGGTCGGGCAAGACCTACTCGGCGCTGAGGCTGGCCACCGGTCTGGCCGAAAGCGGCAGGATTGCCGTACTCGACACCGAAAACAACTCGGCGAGCCTGTATGCCGATGACTTCGATTTCGACGTCGCGCCCATCAGCCCGCCCTTCACCAACGACAAGTTCGTTAAAGCGATTTATCAGGCCGTGGAGCTGGGCTATGAGGTCATCATCCTGGATTCGGCTTCGCACTTTTGGGAAGGGATTCTGGAGTACAAGGACGCCCTGGACAAACGCGGCGGCAACTCGTTCGGCAACTGGGCTGATGCCAACAAACAGTACAAGGCCATCCTTGACGCGCTTCTGCAGTCCGATGTCCACCTGATTGCCTGTCTGCGCTCGAAGACCGAGTATGTGGTCGAGAAAAACGAGAAAGGCAAGTCGGTGCCCAGGAAAATCGGTCTGGCTCCCATCATGCGTGACGGGGTGGAATACGAGTTCACGACCGTCTTTCAACTCGATGCAGCTCATCAGGCCATGGCCGACAAAGACCGCACCGGATTGTTCACGGATAAGATCTTCCTGATCACCGAGCAGACCGGACAGAACATTGCCGGATGGCTTGGCGGAGGTAAGGGCCTTGTTGGCCCGGAAAAGGCGTTACTGTCCGAATTTGAAGCTCTGGGCGCCCAAATCTACGATGACTGGGAGGCCAAGAAGGCCGAGTTCTGCAGGTACATCAGCGGTGGGGAGCACAGCGACCCAGGCCGGCTGGGCGAGGATGACTACCGCACGCTCATCGACGGGATGAAGCGCAAGCAGCAGACACTGGCCGGCTCGCTGAACCACGAACCCTAACCCTTAACCGAACCTCGCTGCGGCGGGGTTCTTTTTTTTTTGAGCAAGTCGAAAATTTATACCGGATAGGCACTATTGGAAGGCACCCGTTGTGGTGGATAGGTGGTTTTTACAGATTTTCGTGAATTTGTCATTGAAAAGTCCTACACTTATATACAGAGCTTGTTCATCTGCACGGGGATTTATGCATAATAACCAAGAGGAGCGGTATGAAACACCTGATACTATTTGCCACAATAAGCGTATTTAGCGCTACAACAGCCACAGCCCAGTTTGCCGGAGGATCAGGCACCGAAGATGATCCGTATCAGATTGAAACCGTTGAGCAGCTTCAGGACATCCGTAATCATACGGACAAGCACTTTATCCAGATTGCCGATATTGATGCGAATGAGACCAAGACTAGGGGTGTATTATAACTGCTAAGTAATTGATATAAATCATATATAATATGGCGTGGTTCTTAGCTTTAATTATTCAATACTATATACACGTTCTCAAGCGGTTTGCAGATTTTAATGGAAGAGCGAGGCGTTGGGAGTTTTGGGGTTTTGCACTGTCTAATTTTATAGTTGCTTCAATGATATTGATTTTAGATCATTTTGCTGGTACTTATGATCCAGATGCTGCAACGGGGTTTTTTAGTATGATTTATGCAGTTATCATTTTTGTCCCCGGGTTATCAGTAAGTGTTAGACGTCTTCATGATGTTGGATATAGTGGATGGATGTTTTTAATTGGTCTCATTCCCATAATTGGCTGGATATGGATCTTAATTACATATTTAAAAGAAGGGCAGAGTCATTCAAATAAATACGGTCCAAATCCAAAAAAGTATAAACAGAATAACACGCAGCAAACTGGTCAAAATTCTGATAATGTGCCAATTAGGAGTTCTATTAATCAAAAACAGAAACAAGAGTTTCAATGTAAGAGATGCAAAGTAAGGGTTTCTGTAGATGACAGTTTTTGTTGGAACTGTGGAAATGACTTTAGAAGAGCAACTTGCATTTATTGCAAATCAGAGGTATCAAGAAAATCAAACTTTTGTTCTAAATGTGGGAAAAAAATAACCCCTTAGGCTGGATAGTCCTCAATTAAAGTTCTGCCGTAGCTTGCAGGCAATATGGAGAGGCCTGTAAAGATTCCCGGAAATCTTACAATCAATTGGAGATAAGCAACTTTATAGAAAACCGGTAGACGATGTTCGTGAATTAAAATAATTCATTGCGAAATAGTGATTTAAAGAGTGTTCTAACCCGCTAATGAATACATTCGAAAAAATCAAAAAACATTGCTGTCCACTTAAAATAAGTTAAGGGACAATTGGTTGTAATTCGGTTCTTTGACAACTTGATAGTTCACGTTTTTAAGCAACTCATCAACGGGTGTTTTATCTAAAAGTGATATACCCAGAAC
>NZ_JAFIDN010000016.1 GCF_017921895.1 Natronogracilivirga saccharolytica | reverse complement strand
GTCAAGGCCAAGGGTATTTGTTAGTGCAGGTTATTGAGCTGGTAGGCAGGTTTTACCAGACTCATCCATGGTTACAAGCCTTTCCTAATGAACAGGAAGGGATTAGTATGAACTCCGAAAGTTGAGTATTTAATCATGTACTTGTGTACCGGGCACCGGTCCAGTCATAAAAATTTCATCTCAGTCTGTCCGTAATCTCTGGATAGATATTCAATTAGTCATTCCTCTTATGTCATTAACAGATTCTTTTCAGAAACAGGAAAATTTTTCCCGGTTTCAACAAATTGCGTATCCATATAAACCAACTTGTTTTCAGGTTCAACAACTCCGTTAATCTCCTTTAACAATAACTCCGTCGCCTTTTTGCCGATATCCATACCCGGTTGATCAACATAATACCGCGGATAAGGGAGAATTCCTCTGACTCCACTGTCACCAAAAGCCAGCATGGCAATGTTGTCTATCATGTTGGCATCTACTTCTCTCATTGCTATATAAGACCCTAAGCCTACCGGAAAGGTAACGGCAAATATGCTGTCAAATTCCACTCCTCGTGATGCAAGCTCCTTGAATCCATGATAACCACTGTTCTCACCGAACCCACCTTCAACAACCAGAGACGGATCGTATTCAATACCTTGTTTTTCAAGTGCATCCTTATAACCCAGCCTTCGTTCTTTACCTATTGAGATATGTTCATAACCAGCTAAATGTGCAATTTTTTTTGAACCGCGCATGATCATCTCCTCTACACCGTTGCGCGCAGCTTCTTTGTCGTTGATTATAACACTGTTAAATCCAAGATCCGGAATGTAGCGGTCGAAGAATACCAGAGGGATCTGCATTTCACGAATCCACTGATAGATTTCCGTATTCTTGGTTTCCATGGATACTGAAACAAGCAGACCATCAACCTGCATTGCAACCAACGACTCAATGTGTTGTTTTTCCAGTTCCTCATTTTCATCGGAAACCGTCAACAAAATCTCATAATCATATTTGTCAGCAATTTTCTGAATACCACCAACAACGTGTGCAAAGAAATTGTGAGCGATTTTTGGGACAACCACTCCGATTGTTTTACTTTTAGACGAAGTCAAAGATCGGGCAATAAGGTTGGGCCTATATCCCATCTCCTGAGCAAGTTGCTTCACTTTAATCCTGGTCTGCTCCGAAATATCAGGATGGTCTCTCAACGCTTTTGAGATACTTACTTTGGTCAGTTTCAGGGTTTTTGCAATATCATTAAGCGTTGTCTTTTTTTTCATCTTTTTTTGTTTTATTCAATTGTAATATGATAGAAATGAAAACTATTCTTCAAAGCTATCTAATTTGGATTTCATTTTATGTCAACAGATAATTATAAATCATATCTTGTTAAAAAAAAATTTATACCAATGGCTGGCATTGAATTAAATCAACTCTCAAAGTTTCAGCTTGATATCTCCAACAATGCCAAACTATTTATATAAATTTACGAAAAGACATATACTTATGTATTATACAATATAAGATATTAGTTACCGGTAAACAAAAAAAGCCTGTCTACCTTTCCGGCAAATCAGGCTTTGAAGCATTACTGCAAGAGATACAGTGAAGGGATTGGTGGAGTGTGAAACGAACACCGATTCTCTTGCATTTTTTATTCACTCAGACCACAGGGACGAAAACCTGAGTGAACATGCTTAAAATGAAATACGTATATCAGCTGAAGTTTTTGATTTGATAAAACCATAGTAATCATCAACCCGGTAATTATTTTTGCTGACCTGGATAATCGACATATGAAAAATATTCCAGAGCATTCCTGTAACATATTTGTTCAAGCAACTGGCCAATCATATCATAGTCTGACGGAATTATACCCTGTTCAATGTCATTACCCAACATATTGCAGAGCACCCGGCGGTAATACTCATGGCGTGGAAGCGACAGAATACTGCGTGAATCGGTAACCATACCCACGAACCGACTCAGCAAACTCATGTTTGCCAGGGTCTGCAGATGATCTTCCATACCTTCTTTCTGATCATGGAACCACCAAGCCGGCCCATGTTGAATCTTTCCTGGTATACCATCACCCATAAAGTTTCCTATCATGGTAGCTAATGTTGCATTGTCAGAAGGATTCAAATTGTAAATAACCGTTTTTGGAAGCTGCCGATTAACCTCCAATCGATCCAGAAAAAGGGCAAGTGGTTTGGCAATTTGAGAATCACCAATCGAATCAAAGCCGGAATCTGGGCCCACTTGTTGATAAGCCCGAGTATTGTTGTTTCTCATCGCTCCGATATGCATTTGAAACGCCCAGCCTTTCTCATGATCCATCAAGGCAAACTCATGCATCAAAGCCGATTTAAACTTGCGGATATCATCTTCCGATAATCTGCTACCGGACATAACCGAGCCAAAAATACGATTGAGTTCTGATTCTTGATACTCTTCAGCAAAAGGCTCTTCAATTCCATGGTCCGATGCGCGGCATCCTAAGGAGTCGAAATAATCATGTCTTCGACGCAGTGCTTCAAGAAACGAAGTGTAATGATCAATCTGAATACCCGAAACCTCTTCAAGCTTTTTTATATACTGCCGAAAACTCTCGGGTTCTTCGACTTTCATCGCTTTATCCGGACGAAATGTGGGGTACATCACGAATTCACCTTCGCTTTCAGCTGCATAAGCTTTATGGTGTTCCAGAGTATCAACAGCATCATCTGTGGTACATACCACATGCACATTCATTTTTTTAAGTAACGAACGGGTGGAAAAAGCAGACTTTTGCAACAATGCCTCTGTTTGTTCCCAGATTTCCCCGGCTGTTTGTTCATTCAGGGGAAGGTCAATATCAAAATATCGTTTGAGCTCAAGGTGCGTCCAATGATACAATGGATTTTTTAGCGTTTGGGGGACAGTTTTGGCCCAGGCCAGAAACTTTTCCAAATCAGAAGAAGCCTCCCCGGTAATATAGTGCTCATCCACCCCGGCGGTTCGCATGGCCCGCCATTTGTAATGATCACCCCTCAGCCAGATTTCTGTCAGATTTCGAAAACGTTTGTCCTGATGAATTTCATCTGGTGCCAGATGGTTATGATAATCTACAATGGGAAGCGACGAAGCATAGTCATGGTACAGCTTCCTCGCAGGTTCACTTTGCAGCAGAAAATCTTCGTGAATGAATGGTGACATAATTCAACCTCCTATATATTTATTAACTGCATTTGAAAAGGCTCGGGCATTTTCACGTACCACATCAAACCGGCCGTTTCGCACCGCCTTGGTATTCACCAGTGCACTTCCTACTCCAAGAGCCGTTGCTCCGGCATCAAGCCACTGGTCAACATTATCCACATTTACACCACCAGTCGGCAAGAGCTTCAAATGCGGCATGGGTGCACGTACACCTTTGATATACGACGGACCCAGCGTATCGGCCGGAAAAACTTTGACAAAATCGCTACCGGCTTCCCATGCAGTCTGTATTTCCGTTGGCGTGTAAGCCCCTACCGATACAGCCGTGTTATAATCCTGGGCAACTTCTATAATACCTTTTCGCATGATCGGACTGACAACAAATGAAGCACCGGACTCTATCACACTTCGAGCCATGTCCTCGTTCAGCACAGATCCGATTCCGAAAACCATATCACCACCAACCCGATTGACAAGCGACGGAACATAATCCAGCAACTTGGGAATAGTCATGGTTGCCTCAATAATGCGAACGCCTCCTTTTAACAAAGAATCTACGGTTGAATCCAAATCAGCCGGATCATCAAGCCTGACCACAGCAATCAGTTTATCCTGCTCAATTTGTTCTATTACTTCCTTTCTATTCATTCTAAAGAAACGTCTTTTGTTTTAACAATTTTTCACCCTGTGATGATTCAAACACCGCTGAATGCAGAAAAACCACCATCGACCGGGACAACAATGCCGTTTACAAATTGAGACGAAGGAGCGACAAGCCACACTACAGTTGAAACCAAGTCTTCCGGATTACCAAACCGGGCAGCCGGGGTATGATCAACAATGGTTTGCCCACGATCAGTGAGACTGCCGTCGTCTTTATTTGTAAGTAAAAACCGGTTTTGATCGGTCAGCAGAAATCCGGGAGCTATGCCATTGACACGAATATCCGTTGAATAATTTTGTGACATATGGACTGCCAGCCATTGTGTAAAATTACTGACCGCTGCTTTAGCCGCGGAATAGGCAGGAATTTTGGTCAAAGGAGTAAAGGCGTTCATCGATGAAACGTTGATGATATTTCCACTTTGCTGTTCAGCGAAATATTTACCAAATACCTGGCAAGGCATAAATGTACCCAGAAAGTTCAGATCGAAAACCCATTTGATAGCATCTTGCGGGAGATCAAAAAATGGTTTCTCCGGACTGGTAGTAGCAGTGGGTTTATTGCCTCCGGCTCCGTTAATCAGGATATCAACTCGCCCGAAACGACTTATCGTTTTATGGGCAGCCTCTTCAATACTGGATTTATCCAGCACATCAGTTTTGATGGCTATATTATCTATGCTTTCGTTGTCCAAATTATGGCTTACTTCAGACATGGCATCTTCGCCGATGTCAAGCAAGGCTATCTTGGCACCGGCCCGACCCAGTGTCAATGCCATTTCAGCACATAATACACCAGCTCCCCCGGTGATAACAGCGACCTGGCCGTTTACATCAAATAAGTCAGATTTACTCATATTTTGTCAATTATTTGCGATTGTTTTTTTAAAAAATCAAAATCCGGCCAGCAAACCGACAGCCTGCCGGAATGACCTGCACTAAAGCTTTATTTACGCAAGCATATTATTTACGTTAGCTTCCAACCTGTTACTCGTTGTCATTTCTTTTCAAACGGAGCAATATGCCGCCGAAAATGTCTGTAAAGACACTTTTCATACACCTTTTCATTGCATTGCAACACCTCCATGATACGTTTACGAAAACCCTGTTCCGGATTATTTTGCGGTACATGAGTCAACACCGATCCGAAAGTAACATGAAAAACCTGCCGTGCGTTATCATCATCCAGCAGTTTGGGTAAATCATCATCCTGGTACTCAAGCGGATCTCGCAAGTGACCGGCATCAGCAGATATGTGATAGGTTTTTCGATCTGTTTCAAAACGCTGCAAAGATAACCCCATGATTTCTCGGAATAACGAGGCGTCAGAATTAGCTACCACCCGGAGTGCTTCAAGATAGCTTGTTCCGGAAGTTTTAATATGGACCCTGCCTGTTCCAAGCGCTCCGATAGACTCATATACCTGAAACTTGTCGCTTCCGGTATGAATGCTCAGTTTATAATCTCCATATTCTTCGGCAATTGCCTGATGCAGCAGATACTCATTGCAAAAAACATCCAGATCCCCACGAAAATCAATTCCTTTTTCAAAAACACCGGAAAACCGGGGTGCAAGGCTTACCAGATGTACACCAATGCGCTGCAGCTCCGAGGTGATGATTAAATGTTCATCGGGCGTTGTTGGATGAGTAGTTTCATCGACGGAAAGTTCAACCTCCACATCATTCCCGGAATAGAATTCGGAAAGATACCGGAACATTTCCTGTGTATGCATCAGCACATTGCCATATTTGACTGCTGCTCTGAGTACGGTAATTTCCGATAGTTCAAGTTCATACTCATTAGCCAAGCGGAATGTTTTCCCCATGTACCGTTTAAGAAACTGGTTGGGACTATCATTCAAGCCATACCATGGCAACTGTTTGAAAGCATCAAGCAGTTGCGGCTTGCTCATCCTCTGGCTTCGGTTGTTGACGTGATCACTCGGATCTATGGTGAACATGGTAAATCCGGCACCTATCATACGGTCAATATCTTCCGGAGTCTTCAGATGATCTGCATCCGCCCCGAATCCGGCAGTGTATCCCTCCTGTAATACCGCCCATGTAGCGGCATCCAAGACTTCCCGGGCACTTCTCCCGGTGCGATCGAGCTCCCGGATAGACTGTTGTGCCAGAACTGGTTTGAACACCGGTTCACTGTCTGCAAGAGCACGTAAATGTGCCGGACCTGCGTTGCCCAGCCGATCCCCAAAGCCGAATGAATTGGCATTTCCCAGAATTACCGGTTTGGTATATGACAGTAAAGATCTTACTGCCCTGGCATTATCGTGATTTTGATTGCATACAAGATAAGAGCACTCTTCATCATCAACTTTTGAACCACGGAATCCGGAAGGTATCCCGGAGGATTCGCCGGCAGCCAGGATCAATTTCTTTTCTGATCCTTTTATGGCCGATGCGAAAAATATGTTGTTTTGCTCAGTAACTGAAGAGGCGATGATTTCAAAATCCGGAAAGCGGTTTTGAAAAACTTCGCTGAACAGGCTCGTGTTGTCCACCATCGACATTACAATAACTGGAGCTTAGAAGTTTTATACATCATTTTTAAAACCCGAGTAATCGCGGGAGAAACAAGCTGAGTTCCTCAAACCATATGACTACGATAAGCGAGAAAATCATTGCGGCGTAAAATGGCAATAAGGGCTTTATCAACTGGGTTATTGAAAGTTTGGCCACCGCACATCCCACAAACAAAACGGTACCTACCGGTGGAGTGCAAAGTCCGACACTCAGGTTTAAAATCATCATAATTCCAAAATGGACGGGGTCCATGCCCAACTCCATGACAACAGGCAGAAAAATCGGGGTAAAAATCAGTACAGCTGGTGTCATATCCATAAAAACTCCTACGGCCAGCAAGGTTACATTGATAATAACCAAAATCAGGAACGGATTGTCACTAAGGGTCAGCAAGCCCGATGTAACCATTTGGGGAATATTTTCATAGGACATGACCCATGACATACCAAGTGATGTTCCGATAAGCAAGGCAACAATGGCCGTAGTATTGCAACTGGCAAGAACAACATGCTTCAATTCAGATAGTTTCAGTTCCCTGTTGATTAAAAACGCAAGTACGAAAGCATAGAGCACGGCAATGGCTGATGCTTCGGTAGCGGTAAAAATCCCGGCTATGATTCCACCTATCACAATTACAATCATCAACAAACTTGGAATGGCGCGTCCGAACTTTATGACCACCTCTTTTAGCGGGAGACGCTCAGATGTGGGATATTTTCGCAGATAGGCAAAATAGCCGGCCACAAACATAATCATAAGCCCGGTAAATGCACCTGGCAAATAGCCGGCCAGAAACAGAGCCGCAATGGAGACACCGCCGCTGGCCAGGGAGTAGACGATAAGAATGTTGCTGGGCGGAATTAGCAGACCCGTGGTTGCTGATGTAATGTTAACCGATGCACTGTAGCCACGCTCGTACCCCTGTTTTTCCATTTGGGGTGTCATAAATGAACCAACTGCAGAGGCGGCAGCAACGGCCGATCCGGATATCGCTCCGAAAAGCATGGCAGCAAGAGTATTAACATAAGCAAGTCCACCCGGCAACATACCCACCAGCGCTTTGGCAAAATCGATCAGCCGTTCGGCTATACCTCCCCGGTTCATAATTTGACCGGCAAAAATAAAAAAAGGAATGGCAAGAAGAGTAAAACTGTCAAGCCCGGTACCCAGTCGCTGGGCTACTGTGGTAACGGCAGGAATAAAATCTACGCTGACAAGCAACGTCAGAATTGTGGCAATTCCGATGCTGAATGCCACAGGAACACCGATAGCCAGCAACAGTGCAAAAGTAATGACCAAAACCAAAATTCCGATAATATCCATAAAAATCTCCAGTTACCCCGTATGTAAATCTTCTTCGCTTGTTGCGGTTTCCGTTACCATATCACTTTCCCTCAATCCCAGCTCCTGCAAAATAAAATCAACGGCATATATGGTAATAGCGACACCACTTAGTGGAACTGCAATGTATACAATGCCCATAGAAATACCCAGTGCTGAAGAATACTGTTCAAGAGCATAGGTCACATATACAAGCTGAATGCCACCTATTACAAGAACCGAAATGGAGAAAAGTCCTATAAGTGCATGAATTATAACGTTCAGCACTACTTTTTGACGACCTCTCATTTTAAGAATCAATAAATCCAGCGCAAGGTGTGACCTCTGTCTGTAGGCATAACTCGCCGCCATTAATCCAAGCCAGATCAGAAGAAAACGAGAAAGTTCTTCGGTAAATGTTACCGGACTTCCAATGATATAGCGCATGAATACCTGTAACAGTACTGTTAGCACAAGGACGGTCATTAATGTGATCGACAGTCGGGAAAGAAAGTAATCGAGAGTTTTAATCAGTAAATTCACGGCCAAGCTCCTGTATTTCTGTAAAAAGTTCATAAAGTTCCGGCTGCTCCGCTCGCATCCTTTCATAAAACGGCTCTGAGGCTTCCATGAATGGCTCCCGGTCGGGATAGATTATTTCGACACCGGCTTTTTCCACAGCTTCAAGTGCTTCTTCAGTGGCTTTTTCCCACTCCTCACGCTGATAAGGCACCGACTCAAGTGCAGCTTCCTGAACTATTTCCCTTTGCTCTTCACTGAGTATGTTTTCCCAGGTGTTGGAGGAAATAAGCAGTACGTCCGGAACTGCCGTATGTTCATTCAGAGTATAATATTTTGACACTTCGTAATGTCTGGAGAGATAAAAGCTGGGGGGATTATTTTCGGCACCATCCACCACCCCCTGCTGCAGAGCAGTGTACAGCTCACCCCATGATATTGGAGTTGCGGATCCTCCCAGAATATTCACCATTCGGATGGCAGAGACACTCTCCTGTACCCTGATACTCAATCCCTCGAGATCTTCCGGCTTACGGACAGGCCGGTCAGTGGTGTAAAAACTTCGACTGCCAGCATCATAATAGCATAATCCGACGAGCCGATAAGGCTCTGCAGCATCCAGAACCCGCTTCCCAATAGGGCCGTCAAGCATCTCATGCATATGCTCTTCATTGACAAACATGAAAGGAACGCTGAAAATCGAAAATTTCCTGGTGAAACCTTCCATCACCGCAGCCGAAACCTTGGTGATATCCACGCTTCCGATTTGCAGCAGCTCCAGAGTTTCCCGCTCTGTTCCCAGCTGTTCGTTTGGATAAATATCAATTCGCATCTCTCCGTCGGATTTTTCATAAACCAACTCGGCCATGCGCTCCATACCTTTATGAACCGGATGAGATGAATCAAGACCATGCCCCAAACGCAGTACCACTGTGTCATCAATGGGTCCGCAAGATGCAAAAGTCAAAAATAATACTGTAAAGCATACAGCCTTTGATTTTATTCCACTTATAACCATGCTTGAAAAATTAATAACAGACATTAGCTGGTTTCTTAACCGTTTAATTAATATATTTACAATATGAAATCGTCAAATCTATATCAAGTACTGTTGCATTTTTTTTGATACTTGCCCTACACTGTCATCACTGCAGAATGGCTGACATAAGTTCACACCGTATTTTTTTTTGTGATAATTTTAAATTTCAATGCAAGACAAGGTAAGAATTGACTTTTTTTTCAGATCTCACTACCCTACGATTCCTATTAAGCGTTTTCTGTTTAATACACAATTTCCTACACCAAGCTAATTAAATGAAACAATTTTGCTCTAAACATAAGAACCATATAGTATTTTACTTAACCGTTTAATCTTCAATAAAATGAGTTCAGACAAACCGACAGAGGTATTGAAAAAACTGAAAATACAACATGAATTTTTTATTGGTATCGATTCCGACGGATGTGTTTTCGACACCATGGAAATAAAGCATAAAGAGTGTTTTATTCCCAATATTATAAAACACTGGAATCTTCAGGCAGTATCAAAATATGCAAGGGATGCAGCCGAATTTGTCAATCTATACTCCAAATGGAGAGGAATAAACCGGTTTCCCGCCCTTGTGATGAGTTTTGACCTGTTGCGTGAATGGGATGAAGTAAAAAAAAGGGGACGTTCCATACCAGAGGTTCCGGAATTACGAAAATTCATCGATTCAGGTCGGCCTCTGAGCAATTCTTCTTTTAAAGAATACATAGAGGAAGTCGGAACAAACGACGAGCTTAAAACAGCACTGGAATGGAGCAATGCGGTCAACCAAACCGTCGATGACATGGTATACGGAATGCCGCCATTCCCGTATGTTCGTGAAAGTCTTGAAAAAATGAATGGTACCGCAGATATGATGGTCGTCTCGGCAACTCCCACCGATGCTTTGGAAAAAGAATGGAGTGAAAATGAGATCGACAATCAGGTTCGCCTTATAGCCGGACAGGAAATGGGGCCTAAAAAACAGCATTTGCAACTAGCGGCTACCGGCAAATATAAACCGGAACACATACTCATGATCGGGGATGCACCCGGTGATATGAATGCGGCAAAAGCCAATAATGCACTATTCTATCCCATTATGCCAGGGAATGAGGATGCCTCGTGGCAGCGTTTTTATGATGAAGCATCTGACCGGTTTATCCGGGGTGAGTATGCAGGATCTTATGAAGAGAACCTTATCCAGGAGTTTCTGGACATTTTGCCTGATACTCCGCCGTGGAAACGGTAGGCAGCTTGGCATGCAGCCGGTAAGCTGAAAACTGCAAAGCCAATAATGTTCTGAGAAATGCAATACGTTAAATCTGTGTGACTATGGTATTAGAAAAGATCAGTACTGAAGATAACCTGACCGAAGACCAACTCGATGAATTTTTTACCAGGGCACTTGCAGACTTGCCTCTGGATAACAAAAATGTCTTGGTCGTCATACCCGACAGCACGCGAACCGCTCCGCTTGACACGCTTTACCGACTACTGCACGAGCAGCTCGGACAACGGGTAAATACCCTTGAGTATCTTATCGCCCTGGGCACTCATCAGCCTATGTCCGAGGAGGCGATCAACAAAATGCTCGGGCGGGGTCAAAACGGTGTGCCCCACTACAAGGTTCATAATCACCGCTGGGATGATCCCGATCAACTGGTACAACTGGGTACGATCAAAAAATCAGAAATCGAAGAAATCTCCGGCGGATTGTTTGGAGAAGATGTGCCCGTTGAAATAAACAAATTGATTTTTGATTATGATCATGTTCTGATGCTGGCACCGACATTTCCGCACGAAGTAGTCGGATTCTCCGGTGGTAATAAATACTTTTTCCCCGGGATATCCGGTGCCAAAATCCTGAATTTCTTTCACTGGCTCGGAGCTGTTATTACCAATCGCAATATCATCGGAACGAGTTACACACCGGTGCGGGCGGTGGTCGACAAGGCAGCAGCCATGATCGATCTTCCCAGAACATGTTTCAGCATGGTTATCAAGGGACGGGGAATCAAAGGCATCTTCATGGGAACTCCGGAGAATGCCTACAAAAAAGCGGCCGAACTGTCGTCACACGAGCACATCCGGTATGTCGGCAAACCCTTCAAGGATGTTCTTTCTATGGCTCCGCCCATGTATCAGGACGTCTGGACTGCCGGCAAATGCATGTACAAACTCGAGCCCGTAATTGCCAAAGGCGGACGTCTTATCATATACGCTCCTCATATTACCGAGGTATCTTACACACATGGAAAATTAATTGATGAAATCGGATATCATGTCCGCGACTATTTCATGAAGCAGATGGACCGGTTCCAGCATATCCCACGCGGCATTCTTGCACATTCCACCCATGTCAAAGGAAGCGGTACATTCGAAAACGGTGTTGAAACGCCCAATGTTGAGGTCGTTCTGGCGACCGGCATCAGCAAGGAGCGATGTGATCAGATCAACCTTGGCTACATGGATCCCGATACCATCGATATTGATCAATGGAAAAACCGGGAAGATGAGGGCATTCTGCTTGTGGAAAAAGCAGGGGAAATCCTGTATCGGCTGAAAAGCGATTCATAACTGTCAATACATATCAGCCAACAGGTTCACAAGTATTAAATATTAAACAAACAACTGTTATCATTTTTAAAATCTGAGGAAGTATTATGGAAAAATTCAATATTGGTTTGATCGGTCTTGCAGTAATGGGTGAGAATCTTGTCCTCAATATGGAATCAAAGGGATTCTCCGTTGCTGTTTACAATCGTACGGAAGAAAAAACCAGAAAATTTGCCGAAAACCGGGGCAAAGATAAAAATATCTACCCGGCCTACTCGCTTGAGGAATTTATTAATGCACTGGAAAGACCGAGAAAAGTCATGCTTATGGTCAAAGCCGGCGCACCGGTGGACAAGACCATTGAAAGCTTGCTGCCGTTGCTCGACAAAGGTGATCTGATCATTGACGGAGGAAATTCCGATTATCGTGATACTGAACGACGTTCAAAAGAGCTTGAAAAAAAGGGGCTGCTGTATATCGGAACCGGTGTAAGCGGCGGCGAAGAAGGTGCTCTCAAGGGCCCGTCGATTATGCCCGGTGGGAAAAAGGAGGCTTACAAGCTTGTTGAACCTATTTTTACACGTATCTCTGCTCAGGTAGATGGAGATCCCTGCTCTACCCATATTGGTGAAGGCGGTGCCGGACACTTTGTCAAAATGGTACACAACGGTATCGAATACGGTGACATGCAGCTTATTACCGAAGCTTATATGCTGCTGAAACATGTTCTGGGAATGAATGCACAGGAACTCCATGAGACCTTTTCGGAATGGAACTCCGGAGACCTGGATTCCTATCTTATCGAAATAACGGCCGATATCCTGAGTAAAACTGATCCCGATACCGGCAAGCCTATGGTGGATGTAATTCTCGATACAGCCGGACAAAAAGGTACCGGCAAGTTGACCGTTCAGGCAGCACTTGACCTGGGAACTTCGGTACCCACAATTGCGGAAGCCGTATTCGCCCGGATCATATCCTCACTAAAAGAACAAAGAGTCAAGGCATCGAGGATACTCACCGGTCCGGATGCGTCATTCGACGGCGACCGCGAAACTTTTAAAAACGCCATACGCGATGCTCTGTACGCTTCCAAAATATGCTCCTACGCCCAGGGATTCGGACTCATGCAGGATGCCAGCGATGAATACAACTGGAATCTTGATTTCGGCGGAATTGCCATGATATGGAGGGGCGGCTGTATCATACGAGCCCATTTTCTCCAGCATATCAAGGATGCGTATACTGAAAATCCGAACCTCGAAAACCTGCTCCTCCACCCCTACTTCAAGGATTCTATAGATAAATCGCAGGATGCCTGGAGGGATGTTGTTGCTGCCGCTTCACGGTTGGGCATACCAATCCCTGCATTCAGTTCGGCTCTGAGCTATTACGACTCCTACCGGCATGAGCGCTTGGGGGCCAACTTACTGCAGGCGCAACGTGATTATTTCGGTGCTCATACATACAAACGCCTTGACAAAGAAGGGGTATTCCATACCGAATGGCTGAATATATAGTACCCCGGCAGGTTTTAATGAGCAGCAAAACCGGTTTGAAAACTGTTTAAATATATTTTTTTCACACTGCCGGGCATACTGTACAGAATGCCCGGTGCAAAAATAAAAACTTATGAAAGCCAAAAATGTACTTGTCGCCCAATCAGGCGGCCCAACGGCGGTTATTAACAATTCACTGCGTGCCATTGTTGAAACCTGCAAGCAATACCCTGATACTTTCGGCACCATCTATGCAGGGCGCCATGGAATTGAGGGCTTATTAAAGGAAGAATTGATTGACATGTCCGCACAATCCGATGAAGAAATCCGGCTTCTGCGAACAACTCCGGCAGCCGGTTCTATCGGAACGTGCAGATATAAACTTAAACCGCATCAGGAAGAAGATTTTGACCGTGTCATTGAAGTTCTGAAAGCTCATAATATCGGTTATTTTTTCTATATCGGTGGAAACGACTCTATGGATACCGCCAACAAGGTGGCAAAGATTGCCGGGGAGAGAGGACTGGACCTTATTGGAACAGGTGTTCCGAAAACCATTGACAACGATGTCGGCGACTCGGAGTTCCAGCTAATTGATCACACACCCGGATACGGAAGTGTAGCACGGTATTGGGCTCTGAACATCCAGAATGCAAACGAAGAAAATGCCGGATCGTCACCTGCTGATCCTGTTCTGGTCATTCAGATGATGGGGCGCAAAATCGGCTATATACCGGCTGCAGCCCGCCTGGCTGATCCCAATCGCGAAATGCCGCTGCAGATATTCATGAAAGAATCGGATATGACTGTGGAAGAACTCACTGATGCTGTTAATGATAATGTAGCTAAATATGGCCGGTCAATCGTGGCCATCAGCGAGGGTTTTCCATTGGGCGATATTGGTGAAACACAGGACTCATTCGGACATACACAATTTTCTGCAAGTAAAATTACCGTCGGACAAAAACTGGTAAATCATCTGAATGAAAATGGAATCAAGGCACGTGGTGCAGCCCGGCAGAATGTTCCCGGCACCGATCAGCGCCATAATATGATTTATGCTTCGGTGACTGACCTTGAAGAAGCCTGGCGCGTTGGTCGAAAGGCCGTAATGATTGCAAAAGAAGACGGATCGGGATACATGGCTACCATACTTCGTAAACCCGGTGATCTTTATTCAGTTTATTATGACAAGGTACCGCTTGAAAAAGTGGCCAACTCGGAGCGAGAGTTCCCGCGGAACTGGATTACGGAGAACCGATGTGATGTTACCGATGACTTCATCCGGTATGCGCAACCATTGATCGGGGAAGACTGGGTAAGCATTCCTCTTGTGAATGGAGTACAGCGATTTGCAAGAATCAAGCCAATATTCGCGGAAAAGAAATGCCGGGAATATATCCCTCAGGAGTATAAAACGACAAAAATCTAAAACAGAATTTTATAGCGAATGAATAAAAAAACAGACCTTGACACCCTTTGCATTAATACTATTCGAACGCTGTCCATAGACGCTGTTGAAAAGGCTAAAGCCGGACACCCGGGCATGCCCATGGGCACGGCACCCCTGGCTTATCAATTGTGGACCAAACACCTGAGACATAGTCCCGAAAATCCGCAGTGGATCAATCGCGACCGGTTTGTGCTTTCCGCCGGACACGGTTCCATGTTGCTCTACTCTCTGCTGCACTTGACTGGTTATAACCTGCCGCTCGAAGAGATAAAGCAGTTCCGGCAGCTGAACAGCATGACCCCCGGTCATCCCGAATATGAACCGGATCTGGGAGTGGAAACCACAACTGGTCCGCTCGGCCAGGGTTTCGGAAATGGTGTCGGAATGGCACTTGCCCAGAAATACCTTGCAGCATATTTCAACCGGGAAGGATTTGCGGTTATCGACTACACCATATATGGTATTGTCAGTGACGGAGATATCATGGAAGGTGTGCAAAGCGAAGCGGCCTCACTGGCCGGACATCTTCGTCTTGACAACATCATTTATTTTTATGACGACAACAGCATTTCCATTGATGGTGAGACAGACCTATCGTTTTCCGAAGATGTCGGCAAACGTTATGAAGCGTACGGATGGAACGTTGTGCATGCTGACGGAAATGATCTTGCATCCATAGAATCTGCGCTTTCCCGATGCCGGACAGACAACGAAGGCCGACCTTCTCTCATCGTAACAAAAACGAACATTGGTTACGGCAGTCCGAATAAGCAGGATACGGCCGCCTCTCATGGAGCTGCCCTCGGTGAAGATGAAGTACGTAAAACAAAAGAGGCCTACGGTTTTGATCCGGACAAGGATTTTTTCATTCCGGAAGAAGCACGGACTCATTTCCGCCAGGCCATTGATGTAGGCTCGCAGCTTGAAAACGAATGGAAAGAGCTGCTCAGTGAATATGCCACCCGTTACCCCGAATTATACAGTGAGTTCAAAGAACTTGAAGAGGGCAAGCTGAATATTGACTGGAAGTCCGTTTTGCCTAAGTTTTCTCCCGATGACGGGAAAATGGCGACTCGCAAGGCATCCGGCACGACTCTTGAGCATATCGTTAAAGAAAGTCCTCAGATTATCGGCGGATCAGCTGACCTCACTCCTTCCAATAATACACGAGTAAGCTATCACGAAGACCATTCAGCCAAAAATCGCCTTGGGCGATACATCCGTTATGGTGTGCGTGAACACAGCATGGGAGCCATCATGAACGGGATGGCATTGTCACATCTTCGACCATATGGCGGGACCTTCCTGATCTTTTCCGATTACATGCGTGCAAGTCTGCGGCTGGCAGCAATGATGAAAGCACCGGTTATTTATGTTTTCACTCATGACAGTATTGGTCTGGGAGAAGACGGTCCCACGCATCAGCCTGTTGAACACCTTTCTTCACTTCGGGCTATGCCGAACATACATGTTATTCGTCCGGCTGATGCCAACGAAACGGCCCTGGCCTGGCAGATGGCCCTGGAACGTACCGATGGTCCGACAGTACTTGCTTTAACACGTCAGGGATTGCCCATAATCGACCGTAATAAATATGCACCTGCTGACGGCGTTCTCAAGGGTGGATATGTACTCGCCGGAGGAGAACAAGACGACATGATTATTATTGCAACAGGTTCGGAAGTTCAGCTAGCGCTCGAGGCCCGTGAAAAACTTCTTGAGCAAGGTATATCCGCCCGTGTGGTTAACATGGCCTGTTTTGAAGTTTTCGATAACCAGTCAGATGAGTACCGTAATTCTGTGCTGCCGCCCCAAATCACCGGACGCATTGCTGTTGAGGCTGGTGTATCCTACGGATGGCAGAAATATACAGGAATTAACGGAGTTCATGTTTCCCTGGAACGATTTGGTGTGTCAGCGAAAGTAAATGACGCTATGCAGGCGCTCGGCTTTACCGCTGATAAGGTAGTAGAAAAAGCACTTAATTTGCAGAAATCTGGAGGTTAAGACTGATCATTATTACTTAAAACTGAGCAACAATAATATATCGGAGCTTTGGAAAAGAGCTCCGATATATTTTAAAATGTTTGATTAACCGGTTAATTCAATTAATTTTTATCTAGTTACAACCATTGTTTAATTTGCATGAACAGATAATAACGCTATGGAAAAAAAAGAGATTGGAGTGATTGGCCTGGCTGTAATGGGCGAAAATATAAGTTTGAATATTGAGTCCAGAGGCTTTTCGGTTGCTGTTTACAACCTGGAAAAGGAAATGACCGAAGATTTCATAAACTCCAAGGCACAGGGCAAGAGTATAGTACCTGCGTACTCTCTGGAGGAATTGGTAAATACGCTGAAACGGCCGCGGAAAATCTGGATGATGATCAAAGCCGGATCTCCGGTGGATCAGACGATTGACGCACTTTTGCCATATCTTGACAAGGGTGATGTACTCATCGATGGAGGAAACTCGGATTTTCGGGACACCGAAAAACGAGAAATGAAGCTTGAGAAACATGGTATTCATTATATCGGCATGGGTGTAAGTGGCGGAGCGAAAGGAGCACTGAATGGCCCGTCACTCATGCCGGGTGGTTCCAGAGAGGGTTACAAGTTAGTGGAACAGATACTGAATGGCGTTGCGGCTAATGTAAATGGCGAGCCCTGCTGCACGTATATCGGTCCGGGCGGTGCGGGACATTTTGTCAAGGCAGTCCATAATGGCATCGAATACAGTGACATGCAGTTGATAACGGAGGCATATATGATCCTGGAGCAAGTTTTGGGTATGGATGCTTCAGATCTTCACAAAACCTTCTCGGAGTGGAACAAAGGTGACCTGGAGTCATATCTTATCGAGATCACGGCTGAAATATTCAAAAAAAATGATCCCGATACCGGAAAACCACTTATAGACATGATACTGGATGCGGCCGGCCAAAAAGGAACCGGCAAGTGGACAGTACAATTAGCTCTTGACCTGGGAGTGCCGATCCCAACCATAGCTGAGGCCGTATTTGCAAGAATTATCTCATCATTCAAAGAAGAGCGGGTAAAAGCATCCAGTATACTTACAGGACCACCACTGCAACATAACGGCAATTCAAAATCTTTTAAATATGACGTGAGGGATGCACTCAGTGCATCAAAAATTTGTTCCTATGCCCAGGGCTTTTTCCTGATGCGCGAAGCAAGCCGTGAATATGAATGGGACTTGAATCCTGCTGAAATTGCCAGAATATGGAGAGGAGGATGTATTATCCGCGCCCGGTTGCTGGACAAAATACAGCATGCTTTTAAATCACTCCCGGATTTGGATAACCTTCTTCTTGACCCGCAATTAAGAAAGTCATTGGAGAATTCACAACCTGCCTGGAGGAAAACCCTGACTAAAGCAATGGAATCCGGCATACCTGTGCCCGGACTCGCTTCAGCACTGAGCTTTTTTGATTCCTATCGGCGGGAGCAGCTGGGTGCCAATTTGATTCAGGCTCAACGGGACTTTTTTGGAGCACATACCTACCAGCGTAAAGACAAGGATGGTGTGTTTCACACGGAATGGGAATAATCTATGAAATTTGAAAAAACCTGGAGGTGGTTCGGTCCCAATGACAGCATCACGCTGGATGCAATCCGGCAGGCTGATGTCAGCGGTATAGTTACTGCATTGCACCATTTACCTACAGGTGCTGTATGGACAATAGAGGAAATCAAAAAGACCAAAGATCTTATACAAAGATCAGGGTTACATTGGTCGGTAGTTGAAAGTATTCCGGTTCATGAAGATATCAAGCGCAGAACCGGAAAATACAAAACCTATATTGATAATTTTAAGGCTTCCATTCGCAATATGGGGGAATGTGGTATTCCTGTTTTGTGCTATAACTTTATGCCGGTTCTTGACTGGACCCGTACGGATATGGAGCATCAATACCCTGCCGGTTACACTACGCTTCGGTTTGATGAGGCGGCCCTTGCTGCATTCGATCTGTTTATTTTGAAACGCTCGAATGCTGAATCGGATTACACTGATGTAATCATTCAAGATGCTGAATCTTATTTCAAAAAGCTGGATAAAAAAGGCATTGCCAAATTAACTTCAAATATCCTGGCTGGACTTCCGGGATCAGAGGCGGGTTACACGTTAAAAGAGTTTCAGGCCATTCTGGAGACATACCTCAATATTTCATCTGACGACCTGAGAAGCAACCTCAGGGATTTCCTGAATGAAGTTGTACCGGTTGCAGAAGAAGCGGGTGTACGAATGGCCATTCACCCTGACGACCCCCCTTTCTCATTGTTTGGGCTACCAAGGGTTGTCAGTACAGAGGCCGATGCCAAAGCTTTGGTGGAAAATGTCAACTCTCCATCTAATGGACTTACATTCTGTACAGGATCATATGGCGTACTGCCAGAAAATGACCTGGCCGGCATGGTTCAACGACTCGGTCACCGGTTTCATTTTCTGCATCTGAGGAATGTGACTAGAGAAAAAGGACGCTCCTTCCACGAGGCGCTTCATATTAAAGGTGATATCCAAATGGAACACATCATCTATGAGCTTATCATGGAGCAGCAGCGACGCAAATCTGCCGGACGAACGGACATTCGAATACCTTTTCGCCCCGATCACGGACAAAACATTATGAATGATATGAAAATTGATTCTCCGCCGGGGTATTCCTATCTCGGACGCCTGCGCGGACTGGCTGTAATACGTGGTGTTGAAATGGGAATCAGAACTGCGATATCTTTGCATAAATAGAAGCCGGATGAGAATAGCGACATAGTTTGCTTATGTTACCATATCCGACACTCCTCAATGTAACTTAGGGTAGATAATTAACCTCGATAATTTGAAACACATGAGCCGAAGGTCGTGAAGCATTATGGCCATTACCGGGCCAGTACCCGGACACACAGGCACAGGATTACATACGCTCATGAAATTACATATTCGACATAAGTACAAACATTTAAGCCTATGAAATACACTATTTTTTTGCTTATAGCCACTTTTTTTTTGACCTCCTGTACGACGGAAAACAGAACATGTCTGGACACGGAGAAATGGCTTGATTTTTCAGTTGAACAGATGGATCAGGCGCTTGATCTTCTGGATGCTGACGAGGATCAGATTCCAAGAAATATTCCTCCCGGTGAGAAGGGCTGGAATACGACCGGCATACATGGATGGACCAGCGGATTCTGGCCTGGTCTGTTATGGTATGCTTACGAATCCACTGAAGAGGAAAAGTGGAGGGAACATGCACATCACTGGAACATGAAACTGGAACCGCTCAGACGTTGGGAAAACATAAACCATGATCTGGGATTCATGATGTATAACAGTTTTGGAAATGGTTTGCGCCTGACTGGTAACGAAGATTATCATCCGATTCTGGTTGACGGTGCTGGCCTACTCATGTCGCTTTACAATCCAACAGTCGGAACCATTTTAAGCTGGCCATTTGCAATTGAACGCTACGATGGCAGGCACAACACCATTGTCGACAACATGATCAATTTGGAGTATCTATTCTGGGCATCAAGTACCACCGAAGATACATCCTATCGCGAAGCGGCAATCAATCATGCGAGACATACTGCTGAACACAATATTCGTTCCAACTCATCCACTTACCATGTTGCTCTGTTCAATAAGGAAACCGGAGATTTCGAGGAGGCTGTCACACATCAGGGTGCATTTGATGAATCCATGTGGGCGCGTGGTCAGGCTTGGGGGATATATGGTTTTACCATGACGTACCGGGAAACCGGAATGGATGAATTCAAGGACACCGCCCGGATGCTTGCTGACAAGTTCATCAAGGAACTGCCGGATGACCTGGTTCCCTATTGGGATTTTGACGCACCCAACATACCCGATGAAGAAAAGGATGCTTCAGCCGCTGCCATAGCCGCATCAGCAATGCTTGAACTTTCAGAATTGGTTACGGAGCCTGTCGACAGAGAGTTTTATCGTGAAAAAGCCGTGAACATACTTAATTCTTTAGTAAACAACTATCGGTCTGACGGATCCAATGTGGCGATCCTCTGGCATTCGGTTGGTAACAGAAACCGTGATGAAGGCGGAGAAGTTGATCAACCGATCATATACGCAGATTACTACTTCGTTGAAGCGTTGCTTCGTGAAGAGGCTTTGCAAAAGAAGTATCCGGATTTCTGCAGTTGATAATTTTCCTACCTGGAAAATAGTTGCATCGGAAAAATGAGTAAAAGAAAGTAAAGGATAATGAAACTACATCTGACGATATTAATCCAGACATTTAAATTGAAGAGATACTACTTTACTCATGAACACGATCGAAGAATTAGATAAAAAACTATCCGAACCATCGGACCGGCTGCTGCAGGATCTTGCCGATCTTGACGGAGATGTGATGATACTTGGTGTGGGAGGTAAAATGGGTCCCAGCCTGGCAGCTTTGGCTCAGCGCACATTTCAGCAAAACGGATCCAATAAGAAAGTGTATGGTGTTTCCCGTTTTTCAGACAAGTCGCACAAAAAAGAACTGGAAAGCCAGGGTATAGTGACTATAACGGCTGACATCCTCAAAGAAAAAGAACTCCAGGCATTGCCTGATGTAAAATATGTCATCTATCTGGTCGGAACCAAGTTCGGAACAAGCGGCAATGAGCATTACGCCTGGGTTATGAACAGTTATCTGCCTGGTCGGGTAGCTGAAAAATATCGAAACTCAAATATTGTCGTTTTTTCTACCGGAAATGTGTATCCGCTGGTTCACGTCAGCACCGGTGGTTCTATGGAAACAGGTCCGACCGGGCCTGTAGGTGAATATGCACAGTCCTGCCTGGGACGTGAAAGGGTTTTTGAGTATTTTTCCAAAACCTGCAACACCCCTGTATTGATGTACCGTCTGAATTATGCCATAGACCTTCGATACGGGGTTCTTCTTGAAGTTGCCCGGTCCGTTTACAATGAGGAGCCTATCGATCTAAAAACCGGGTATGCAAATGTTATCTGGCAGGGTGATGCTAACGAAATAGCCTTGCGGTGCCTGAAACACTGCAATGTGCCTCCAACTGTTCTGAATGTAACCGGACCCGAAACCATTTCTATCCGCTGGCTGGCGCATCAGTTTGGAGCGCTCATGGATACCCCCCCAAAATTTCTGAATGAAGAGGAACCCACAGCGCTGTTGAGTAATGCCTCAAAAGCGCACCGCATGTTCGGATACCCCGGGGTAACATTGCAGCAAATGATTGAATGGACAACCGATTGGGTTCGACATGACCGGGATACACTCGACAAACCCACACATTTTCAACAAAGAGAAGGCAAATTCTGAATCTGGCTATGAAATATCCGGAACTTGAAAAAACAATTAAACAGCACCTGATCCGCGGAATGATAATTCCTGCCCACCCGCTGGCAATAAACCCGGATCGATCATTGAATGAGAGGCGTCAGAGGGCACTGACGCGGTACTACATCGCTTCAGGTGCCGGCGGATTGGCTGTAGGTGTCCATACAACACAATTCGAAATACGGGACAAGGACGTTAATCTGCTGGAACCGGTACTGAGACTGGCAGCGGAAGAAATGGATGCCGTAAATGACCGTCTCTTACTAAAAATAGCTGGAATATGCGGAGAAACCGACCAGGCTGTCAGGGAAGCTGAACTTGCTGTCCAATACGGTTATCATATGGGATTGCTGTCGATGGGCGGCCTGCAGCATTTCACAGAAGCCGACTTGCTTGAAAGGGCAAAAAAAGTCGCGCTCAACATTCCTGTATTCGGCTTTTATCTGCAACCGGCCGTAGGCGGTCGAGTACTCAGCTACTCATTCTGGAAAGAATTTATACAAATACCGGGGGTATATGCCATAAAAGTTGCTCCGTTTAATCGCTATCAGACACAGGACGTCATTCGTGCCGTTGCCGAATCGGAAAGAAATGAAGATATCGCACTATACACAGGCAATGACGATAACATTCTTGTTGATCTGCTGACTACCTTCCGGTTTAATATCGACGGTCGAATCGTGGAAAAACGGTTTGCAGGTGGACTTTTAGGACACTGGGCGATCTGGACTTCAAAAGTTTCGCAACTATTTGAAGAACTTCGCAATATTCCCCATGATAACATTCCGGCAGAATATCTCACATTAGCTGCAGAAATCACCGATGCCAATGCCGCGGTTTTCGATGTCGCAAATAACTTCAAAGGCTGTATTGCGGGTATTCACGAAGTTTTACGAAGGCAGGGGCTATTGGAAGGGATATGGTGCCTGGATTCGTGTGAAACGTTGTCACCGGGGCAAAAGGAGGAAATTGACCGAATATACAGAAATTATCCGCACATGCAGGACGATGATTTTGTCAGAAAACATCTTGATGAGTTTCTTGGGTAATGAGCCAAAAAAACGATCCTTCACGTTCCGGTTCCAGCTCCATTGATCCCGGGACCGGAACTTCACCGACCACACCGGCTTCCACAAAAAATATTAACGGCTTTTTCGGATGGTACCGATCACTGGGCCCCGCTATCATTGTGGCGTCTGTTGTCCTGGGGCCGGGAAGCATTTATCTGTCATCTGCAATCGGTGTAGAGTTCGGGTTTGCCTTGCTTTGGGTACCTTTGTTAACCACAGTATTGATGATATGCCTGGTTATATTGGCCGGCAGGTTGGGGGTCATTTATGACCGCACCCTCCTGGAAGAGCTAGCACACCGGCTTGGGAGGCCTGCAGCCGCTTTTACGGGTTTGATTGTATTTCTGATTACAACCAGTTTTCAAACTGCAAACAACGCGGCCATTTTATTTGCCGTCGATCCCATTCTTGAAATGATTTTCGGACAGCCGGCGAATGAAATACGCGGTGGTGGGACAAGCCTGGTGATATTAGTGATCCTTAATGGCTTTATTCTGGCCGTTTTGTTTGGATTCAAGCGCCTGTACCCGCCTATGGAAAAACTAATGATCGCTCTGGTTTTGGTTATGCTGGTCGGGTTTATCGCAAATCTGGTATACGCCCAACCGGCTCTTCAGGAAATCGGCCGCGGACTGATTCCCTCTATTCCGGCAGCTGCATCCGGGCAGCCTCCGCTGAACTGGACACTTGTAGTCGGGTTTTTGGGAACCACCGTTTCCATGGCCGGTGTGTTCTATCAATCCTATCTTGTGAAGGAAAAGGGATGGAGCATTCGGGATGTAAAAAGCGGTATGACCGATTCACTATTGGGCATCGGTCTCCTCGGTCTTATATCTGCAATTATCATGACCACGGCTGCTGTGGTTCTGCACAACCCGGAGGAACGAATGACCTTCGGATCTGCAGTAGAAATCGCACGTCAACTTGAACCGCTCTTTGGTCCGACTGCGGTAATACTGTTCAGCCTCGGCCTTTTTGCAGGTGCATTTTCTTCGTTTATGATCAATGCGATGATCGGAGGCACTTTGCTGGCGGACGGACTGGGGCAAGGGGGACGAATAGACCAGCAATCCACGCGTATGTTTACCGCTGGTGTACTGCTTCTCGGGATGACTATAGCCCTGGTTTCAGGAGGTACAGCTCCGGAAATTGTGATTACATTTGCCCAGGCACTGACGGTGCTCGGATTACCCGTTCTTGTCCTCGCCATGGTCTATCTGGTTACACGAAGAGAATTGAACGGATCTTATGCTATACCGTTCTGGATGAAATTGGTATTGTACATTGGGACAGTAGCTGTGGTAATAATTGCCGTCAGTATCATGTTTAATCTCTTGTTTACATGATTGATCCGGCATTCTATTCCATGTCCACAACTATTGGGGCATCAAAATGGATCGGTAGTGAGGTAAATCCTCGAAAATTCCGCCACTTTTTTTATAAAATGATTTGTCAAGATTGAATACTCCATTTCGGGACTGTACCCATGATGCATCGGGGTCAGGATGATAATCGAGCATTTCCTTCCAGTATTTATAGTTTTGATGACCGTTGGTTTCCAGAAGACCGGTATTGATTCCCGGGATTGTTGTTAGTCGGGCAGCGACATTTTTGTTCCAATCCACCAATACCGGATTGACGGTAAGGTCAGCACAAAAACAAGGAGTATTGTACTCATAAGCGATTTTCGCCATTTCAAATGTCATGCTCAACGTTTTGACAATGGGTTTCAGGGCCATGGCTCCATATCCCATTTCAATCCGTTCTTTTACATTATCAGCCGTATGCGCGCTTTCATCGGCGACGATGGTAATACCCAGGTCATCTACATGCGCTGTGTACTCTTCCGGGAACGGCTCTTCCAACAAAAAGATCTGATTCATTGCCCCGATTTTTTCGGCATGATCCAGAAATTGTTTCAGAAGCTCCTTGCTCTCGTACCTGCCGTTGATATCCAAATAATAGGGTATCAGTCCGTTTTTGGTGTATTGTGATTTGGTTTCTCCAATAGCCTGATGGATCTGTTCAAATCGCTTTTTGTCGTTTTCAAGCATTTCTTGCTGACCACCTGGTGACCCGATCTTGATTTTAAGTACAAAATACCCCTGTCGGTTCACAAGTTGTTTAATATCGTGTATGGACATGCCATATGAAGCAATAGGAACACAAGCCACTTGATCATGACGATACGAAAGCGCCGGGCGATATTTCTCGGGGATCAATTCATCAAAATTTTTAATCCCGTGATGTTTGGCATATAAAATCCATGCTGCATTATCTATTGCTACAAGAGCATTCATAACAAACGTCATGTTGAGATCCGGCAAACCGGTTATACCTTGTGCGTAGGCATAGACTTCCGGGAACAACTGATTCAAAAGGTCTATAGGAGTGTCAAAAGATCGGCCCTTTGCCAATTGAAGTGCTTTATCCGTTATCGCAAACATGAGACTGTTGCCACCGCTCTCAGATGCAGAAACAAAGATTCTCCGATCAGACCATAGCACACTCTGGCACCCAAGTCCTATGCCGGATAGTTGATCATCGGACTTCAGCAATACTGCGGTCTGCCAGATTTCTTTTAAATATCCTCCTTTAAAACCGAAAGGGTTGGCCAATGGCTCTCGTTCAAACTCGCAATAGGTATCGGTAATTGATATTGACATCAGGGCGGAAACGTTTTCGGCGTAATTATATACAATTTGGTTGACCAAGATCCGGACCTGATACATGCCATCAGAAATCGGATTTTTGCAACTGATGGAGCAATTACCGATCCAAAGCCTCCGCCCCGGCATTTGCAATAATACCATCCTGTTCAGGTGTCACCCCACTCACACCTATCGCACCAATAATCTCATCATCGACAATTATCGGAACGCCGCCTTCAAAAGCACTGAAATGAGGCAATGACAGTAATGACATATTACCATCTGCAACTCCATTCTGAAAAGCCTTTGTTGGTCTTTCGTAATATACCGAGGTTACTGCTTTCTCGATTGCTACATCAATACTTGCAATTTGTGTACCTGGCAAACGGCTAAAACTCAGCAAATGTCCACCGGCATCGACAATGGCGATAGCTACAGTCCATTCATCCTGTTCTGCCCGCTCTTCCGCAGCATTTAAAATTACCCTGGCCTCTTCCAATGTCAGTGAACGGGTATTATAAGATTCTGCCTGAATACCGGTTGTGACAATTAAAAAGACTATCAATGTCAGTAACCATTTTTTTTTCATGTGTTTATAATTATGCAATTAGTTGTCTTTCAATCTGTTAGTTTTTGTTGCTGAATGCCAGGAAGGTAAATTTTCATGTGCATGCTCGCGGCAATAGTCCTGTGTCCTTGGCATTGAAGTCAATTTCATCTACGGGGTTTCCTTGAGCAAACTACTCATGGATATTTCAACCTCCAGTAAAAAACGACCTTTAGGCAACATCTTTGATTTCCACTTGTACACCCAGTTCCTCAAGTTGTTTGAGGTGCCGGTCTATTTTTCGGTTTTTGTTTCGTTGCTGCAAGTACATGGGTCCAAGTTCCTTGTAGGCCTGCTTGTCTTTGAGGATGAAGTAGGCGGCAATCAGGATCTTGCGTCCTACGGCTACCAAAGCTCTTTTTTTGCCTCTTCTTCCTACCAGACTCTCATATTTACTTCGCAGATACGTGTTTTTGGTTCGCGTTGCCGCCCAGGCGCACTGGACCAGCAGAATCTTCAGGTATTTATCGCCATGGGTTATTCGTGTGCTTTTTTTTTTACCGGCCGACTCATTGCTGCCCGGCGACATCCCCGCCCAGCTGCTCAAATGCTGCTCATCGGGAAACTGCTCCATATTATCGCCTATTTCGGCAAGGATGTAGGCCGCGGCTTCTTTGCCTACTCCCGGGATGGTAGCCAGTAACTCCGCGTCGAGCACCAGTTCACTTTCCGCCAGTTGTCGGTCTATTTGTTCATCCAGCTTTGCTATGATCGCTTTCTTGCTTTCTATGGACTCTTTGTAGGTCCGCAGCATAAACCGGTGGTGATCGGTAAGGCGGCCCTGCAGCGAGGCGGCCAGCTTCTGCGGACTGCTGTGCATCTTGCCGTGACGCAGTTTGACCAACTCGGCCACATCTTCCTGCCCGTCCATCATCGCATCGATGATCTTGGCGGCCGTTACCCCGCTGAGATTGCTCACCACACTCGAGAGTTTGATGTTGGCATCCTCCAGCACCTTGTGCACCCGGTTCTTTTCCGAGGAGATCTGTTCGATGACCTTGCGTTTGTAGCGCGTCAGATCCCGAAGCTGGCGGATATGCCCGGGCGGGACAAAGCTGCCTTTCAACAATCCGCTTAACAACAGCTTGGTGATCCACCGGCTGTCCTTTTTGTCGGTCTTCTGGCCCGGTACGTTTTTGATGTGCCGGGCATTGACCAGCAAGATCTCAAAGTCCTCCTCCAGAATATTGTAGACCGGCTTCCAGTACACAGTGGTACTTTCCATGGCTATATGGGTAATCCCATGTTGCTTGAGCCAGTCGCGCAACCGCTCCAAAGATCCGGTGAACGTATCAAAAGAACGCGTTTGTTCTTTGATGCCACGGCCACGTATCGTGGCCACCAAAACTTCCTTGTGGATATCGATGCCACATCCACGCTCAATGACCTGCTCAAAGGCTATACTGGGCTGTTGGTTTTCCATAGTCGCAATGGCTGAAGTGGTGGTTTCGGCTTTATAATCATACCCCTGTGTGTCGAAAGATACTTCCGGCATGAATATTTCATGTGATTAAATGTTTGGATGTATATCGTCACATGTAATGCCATGACCGTATTTAATCATACGCCTGTGCATCTGGACGCCGGCCCGGTCATGAACATTGCATAATTATAATCTAATTTAAAAATTTGATTGGTTTTCTTCCGGGTAGTCACAACTGTCTAAAGTCATTTCTGCCTGAAATGGAATTTATTCCCTTAAGCTTTTTTTTCTCAATGCTGCTTCAAGCAAGTAGTAGTCCGCATAAATAAGTGGTGTATCTATTTCATATCCATGTGGATGATGACCTGTACTGCTGTCCAATAAAAAACCGTGATTACTGCCTATGGGTTGCGAACGATAGTTACTGTACAGATTATCCAGAACCTGATCGGCTGTCTCCCGGTAATATTCCTGTTTTTCCGGGACTTTTTCACTAAGTTCATAAAGAGCTGATGCCATTATTGCAGCTGCAGAGGCATCCCTGGCAGCATCAGGTATTCCCGGAGCATCATAATCCCAAAACGGCACCAGATCCTCAGGCATATTGGGATGATATAACATATAATCCGCTATCTCCTCAGCCAATTCGAGAAACTCGGGAGTTTCGGTATACCGGTACGTCATAACGAAGCCGTACAATCCCCAGGCCTGTCCCCGGGCCCAGGCTGATTCGTCAGCAGTTCCCTGATGAGTGATTTTCTTTCTTGACTCACCAGTGGTTGTATCAAAGTCAACAACATGGTAAGAGCCGTAATCATCTCTGAAGTGCTCTTCATAGGTAGTCCAGGCGTGTTGTTTTGCAATATCAAAGTACTTTTTATCACCAGTCACTTCGCTAGCCCAAAACAACATTTCCAAATTCATCATATTGTCTATAATAACAGGAAAATCCCACCGGTCTCTGTTAAAATCCCAGGAACGAATGGCGCCAACTGTTTCATTGTAACGTGTGATCAACGTATTGGAAGCTTCAATGATGATATCGTAATATTCTTCGTCATTTGTATGTCTGTAACCCTGGCCGAAACTATTGAAGACCTTGAAGCCCATATCATGTGTTCCATCATTCAGCTTTTCACGCTCTATCGGAGCTGTTCGTTCAACAGCCTTTTCCATCCAGTATTCGTCGCCGTGATATTCATACATCATCCAAAGCATACCCGGCAAGAAACCGCTGGTCCAGTCCGACGAGGGTACTACAAACATTTCTCCATCTCTTACAGATCTCGGACTTACTTTTTTCCCCTCCGGATCCTCTTGAATGGCCTCATTCAACTCCTCTATCATGTACCTTAACTGTTGATCAGAAAAATCAAATATCCTGCTGCTCAGATTTTCATTTTCTTCATTGGGTGAGCATGAAATGCTCAAAAATACAAGGGCAGTCAGAAAGCAGCAGGCACTACTAAGAAAATACTTACTAACTGAGTTAATTTTAAAAGCCATTTTTTTGATATTAAGTGAATGTTTTTTTCTCAATAAACACTGTATTGAAAAAATATTTAAATGTTGATTTATCAGAGTTGATAATCTTTCCCTACAGCTTGCCCATCATTTAAAAAAGCACGGAACTTGCATTCAATGCTTTAAAAAATGCACCTCTATCTCGCCATCCACCCACCATCTACCGTTAAGATATGGCCATTTACGTAATCAGAGGCCTTTGAGCTCAGGAATATAACTGCTCCGCTTAAGTCTTCCGGAATACCCCAGCGGCTTGCCGGAATTCTGGCAGAAATTTCAGCAAATCGTTCTTTGTTATTCTGCAACGCCTGAGTGTTATCGGTTTTAAAATATCCAGGAGCAATCGCATTGACCTGAATATTCTTAACAGCCCATTCATTGGCAAGTGCTTTGGTAAGTCCGGCGACAGCATGTTTTGATGCGGCATATGAAGGTACGGTAATACCACCTGAAAAGGAGAGTAAAGATGCTGTATTGACAATTTTTCCCTGCTTTCTTTCAATCATCTTTGCACCAAAATAACGGCTCAGAAAATAGACAGAATTGAGGTTTGTCTGTATGACTCTCTCCCAGGCTTCCGTTGGATATTCCGCTGCCGGGAAACGTTCAATGGTGCCTGCATTATTTACCAGAATATCGATAGTCCTGCTACATGAATTTGCATCTTCGGCCAATTTTTCTACTTCTGAAGAAGAAGACAGATCTCCAAATACAGACCAGCTTTTTCGTCCTTTTTTTTCTATTATCCCGGCCGTTTCATCAGCGCTACCTGGACGTGAACCCGCACAAATTACATTGGCTCCCGCATCTGCAAGAGCAATAGCCATGGCTTGCCCAAGCCCCCTGCTGGCTCCGGTGACTAATGCCGTTTTTTCTTCGAGTGAAAACAATTTCTCAATCATATTACTTACGCTTTTCTATATAGGTTTTATTAAGAATAAAATTATTCATGAAAAGTGTCATAAAATGTCCGATGGAAGAACTATAGCAATGACATATATGCACATCATATCGTTATAAATGGCCATGACATTGCTCGTGACAACATCAATCGAACATTTTAAAACACAAGAATTCCTTTTCTATTTCAGTTTGTCCAATGGCACAGCGTCCATATCCGAAAAACTTTGATTTTCACCTGCCATTGCCCAAACAAAACAATAGTTACTGGTACCAGCTCCGGAATGTATTGACCATGGTGGGGAAATGATGGCCTGATTATTAGCGACCAACATATGTCTTGTTTCTTCGAATTCCCCCATAAAGTGCCATATACGGTCATCTTCTGGAAGATCGCAGTAAAAATAGGCTTCCATTCTTCTTTCATGGAGATGTGGAGGCATGGTATTCCAAATACTTCCTTTTTTTAGCACAGTAAATCCCATCATGAGCTGGCAACTTTTGATACCATCCGGATGTATGTATTTATTAATTGTTCGTTCATTAGATCGCTCAGCGGATCCCATGTACTGTGACTCAGCTTCTGATAAACCCATCTTTGCTACAGGATACTCGGTGTGGGCAGGAGTTGAGGTGAAGTAGAATTTGGCTTTTTCGTTCTTGCCTCTACCGCTGAAAACAACAGATTTTTTTCCCCGGCCGACATACAGACACTCTTTTTCTTCCAATGTATACTTTTCACCGTCAACTGTTACCAGGCCTTCACCTGATATGAGAATAATACCCAACTCCCTTCTTTCAAGAAAATAGTCGGATTTCAACTCATCTGATGTTTCAAGCTCTAGCTCCTTACCGTCAGAAACAGCTCCTCCAATTATTATTCGATCATAATGGCTATAAACCATTTGAATCTTATTATCCTTCATTAGATCTTCGACCAGAAAATGATCTCTAAGATCTTGCGATTTCATATTTTTTACTTCTCTTTTTCCAACAGAATGCCTGATTTCCATATTGTATACTTTTTGTTTTTTTAATTAAACAGATAGAACTTCCTATCTTTTGTTTGCCTTTTACTTTATAATATTAAACTATAAATCTTAACACACACGTTACTTTAGCTTTGTATAATAATACCCATATAAATTACTTGTCAACTTTTTTTTATTTGATAAACATCATTTGTCTGGTTTGCAAAAAATTATTGGTTTGCATCTTGTACAGATACATACCAGATGATAAACCAGAGGCGTCGAAAGTAACCTCATGCATTCCCGCTGAAACAGTTTCATCCAGAAGAGTTGATATCTTCCTCCCTGACACGTCGAATACTTCAAGACGAACCTGCTCGGTATGAGGTAATTCAAACCTGATAATTGTAGTGGGATTAAACGGGTTGGGATAATTTTGATGAAGCTCAACGCTTTCCGGATGGGCTTTATCCCTTTCCTCTGAACTTTGGGTATCAGTTCCGTCACGTTGAATAAAGATCTCAAAGGGTTTCTCAGCCCAGACTTCCAATGGCCCACCAGTGGCCTTTACCGTCCATTGTCCGTGGAATGTCGAGTCGATATCCACTCCTTTTTCACTCAACTTTTGGTAAATGACGCTATGGGGAACTTCGACAAGTTGAATATCAATTTCTTTTTCCAAAAGGGCATCCGAAAAATCCCCATTTGCACGATCCAAATACCAGGTATATGTAATATCAAAATCGCTTTCAACTTCATTCCACCACAAACTCAACTTTTTGTCAGGGTCGTCAGTAACAGTCTCATGCGACCCGCTTTGCGGATCTCTCAGTATAAAATCCGACAGTTTCATATTGAAGCCGCTTTGATTTGACCAGGCTGACATTCGTCCCTGATCCTCTGCTGCAATACGATACCGATACTCATTTTCTCCTGTGTCTTCATCGGTATAGGCAGACACATCAGAGCTTACGACTTCCAATACCTCGAAGTCACCCTGATTTACTGATCGTTCAATTACAATGTCCATTTCGGTCAATCCGAGAAAGGACCACTCAAGCTTCAGGTTTTCATTGTCATCAACCGGTGTCACTTTTAGCGGACCGGGAGTATCGGGAGGCGTTCCATGTGCAAGGCGCTCTTCGAGCTGGGCTTCATACAATGACATGATTTCAGGAGTCTCACCTGTACCTTCAATATGTCCATCGGGACCTTCCCAGGGTCCATCACCCGTCACATACCCACGATTTGCGATGCCGTAGTTTTGTGCTGTGGGAGGTTGCTGAACAACCATGTAGTTGTTATTTCCCGGATCTGTATGCCACACGACAGAGTGAGCCGCACTCCAGCCGTGTCTTGTACCCCAATTTCCACGATTATATAAACCAACAACTCTTTCTCTGTTTGTCTCTCTGAATTCAAGATTATCGAACAGCATTCCCTGACTCCAGTGCCGGTGGCCTTCAGAAGCCCCGTTAGCTCCATAGGATACACTGTTATGGAAGACAGCACCGGAAGCAGAAGCCGTACCGTTGGAAACAAAACAATGCCTTCCTTCCGTTGCCTTGTTTCCTGAAAAGAAAATATTATTTGAACGAGCACTGACATTAAAATTGTAACGCCTGGAGCCGGCGATAGGTGAATGGGGATCCAGTGCGCGTGAATTCTGTATGGTAACAAAACTTGAATTGGTTGTTGAAAATCCGAAAAGTCTGAACTGCATCACCGTTACGCCATCAGCCCAGCTGTCCTCAACACCATCAAAAATAATAGCATGTAACCCATGATCATCGGATTCAGGTCCCTCACTCTCCAGTACAAGTCGAAAATCCTCTACCCCCGACTCGGTTACCAGTTCACTGAAATCAGGTTTGAAGACCTGAACTTGGGAGAGTTTACGATCAAGATGATTATAGACGGGGACATCGACGGCAATGACATTGTTTTCCATGCCAACGATTTCTCGTTTCATTTGGATATGAAGGCTATTTTGACCTGCTTCCCAGGGGTCCGGCTCTGAGAGCGGAAGGCCTCCATAGTCAACAGCCTCTACCCATTCATTCGTGGCCTGGTGCCAAATAATGATATCATCACCAACATTAAAGCCATCCGCATTTTCAACTTCAAATGTTCTTGAGCCAACCAATACCATCTCTGTGCTTATTTCTGTCAAAGGTGAGCCTTGTGCAATAAGCCAGTCTACATTACCACTTCCAATCTGAATGGAAATATTACCTATGTCTTTGTCAGCATAGACGATGGAGTTGGAAGAAGGATCATCACCATCACCGGACCCACGTAACACCACTCCGCTGTCACGAATTATTATTCGATCAGAAATGTGGTATGTACCAGGGTTTAACAACAAAGCCCCCCTGTGCCCATTTTCATCTTTTCCCATTTGACCAACTTCGTCAAGTGCTTGCTGTATTTGTTCGGTGTCATCTCCGGAATCTGAGGGATCCAATGTTTTTACTACCTGTACTTCCGGCAAATCCACGCCTCCACCACGATACCCTGCATGACTGAAATCAGGGATGCGGTTACCATCTTCATCGGAGTGATAGATCAAATGGCCGTCATCACCATGATAAATTATGGATGAATTCCATGTGCCGTTGGCAGGTGAAATACTTTCTCTGCTGACGGAGATATCTGAATTACCAGCAAATAGCAAAGTTGGAAATATAAAGGCAAGTATTAATAAAACTGCAAGGTAATTACAAACAGGAATGTAACCCTCCGGCATTTCCGGTAAATTGTTTTTAAAATACATATTTAGTGCAGTTTTATTTGAAAGGAGTATTTAAAGGATCAGAATCTGTAAAGGCAGATTTAATTACGCCTGCCATGTACTTTTTTTGATTAAATAACTCTTTTTAAAAAAGTTCATGAGTAAAGTATCAGACTTTTATTTAATAAACATCATTTGCCTGCTTTGCAAAAGATGATTGATTTGCATCCTGTACAGGTACAAACCAGATGATAAACCAGAGGCATCGAAAGTAACCTGATGCGTTCCCGCTGATACAGTTTCATCTACCAGCGTCGATATCTTTCTGCCTGACACATCGAATACTTCAAGGAGCACATGTTCGGTATGAGGTACTTCAAACCTGATAACCGTTGTTGGATTAAACGGGTTGGGATAGTTTTGATGAAGCTCAACGTTTTCCGGATGGGTTTTATCTTTGTCCCCGGATTGGGTACCGGTTCCGTCACGTTCTATGAAAATTTCAAAAGGTTCATCGGCCCAAATTTCCGATGGTCCGACAGTAGCCTTCACCGTCCATTGCCCGTGGAAAGTCGAGTCGATATCCAAACCTTCTTCACTCAGCTTTTGGTAAATGACACTATGTGGAACTTCAATAAGCTGAGTATCAACATCCCGTTCCAATAGGGCATCAGAAAAATCTCCGTCTGCATGATCCAAATACCAAGTATAAGAAATCTCATGGTCACTCTCGAAATCATTCCACCATAAACTCAAATCCTTATCAGGATCGTCAGTAACTGTAACATGCGAACCGGTTGCCGGGCTTCGCAAAATAAAAGCTGATAATTTCTGATTAAATCCGCTCAGGTTTGACCAGGCTGACATTCGCCCCTGATCCCTGGCGGCAACGCGATACCGATATTCATTTTCACCCGTATCTTCATCAGTATATGCAGACTCATCAGAGCTTACGATTTCCAAAACCTCGAAGTCACCCTGATTTACCGATCGTTCTATTACAATATCCTTTTCGGACAATCCGGTATATGTCCACTCCAGCTTCAGATTTTTACTCTCATCATCCGGTATCACTTTTAGCGGACCAGGAGCATCGGGAGGCGTGCCATGTGCAAGGCGCTCTTCGAGCTGGGCTTCATACAATGATGCAATAGCTGGTGTCTCACCTGTACCTTCAATATGTCCATCGGGCCCTTCCCAGGGTCCATCCCCCGTCACAATTCCACGATTTGCGATACCGTAGTTTTGTGCCGTTGGAGGTTGCTGAACAAAGATCCGGTTGCCCTGATCCGGATCAGAATTCCAGACTACAGAGTGAGCCGCACTCCATCCGTGCCGGGTACCCCAGTCTCCGCGATTATACACACCAATAATTCGGTTATCATTGGTCTCCCGGAAGACGAGATTGTCAAATAACAATCCCTGGCTCCAGCGCCGGTGACCTTCCGATGTATTATGAGCACCAAATGATTCACTGTCGTGAAATACTACTCCGGAAACAGAAGCCGTACCATTGGATAAAAAACAGTGTCTCCCTTCGGTTGCCTTGTTTTCAGTAAATAAAATATTATTTGAACGGATACTGGCATTATAATTGTACCGTCTGGCACCATCAATCGGGGAGTGCGGTTCCAATGCACGTGTATTTTGTATGGTGACGAAACTTGCGTATCTGGTTCCGAATCCGGTATGTCTGAAATGCATTGCCGTTACGCCATCGGCCCAGCTGTGTTCCACACCATCAAAATAAATGGCATGGTTCCCGTGTTCGTCAGATTGCGGGTCATCACTTTCCAGAACAAGTCGAAAATCCTCTACCCCCGACTCGGTTACCAGATCACTGAAATCAGGCTTGTACATCAATACCTCAGAGAGGGACCGGTCCAGGTGATTATACACTGGCACATCAATGGCAATATTGTTACCCTCCATGCCAACAATTTTTCTCTTCATGTAGATATGCAGATTACTCTCTCCGGCCCGCCAGGGATTCGGAGCTGTAAAGGGACGCCCACCAAAGTCAACCGCTTCTACCCATTCATCAGTTGCACTATGGAATAAAATTATGTCATCACCGACATCAAATCTGTCTGCGTCATTTACTTCAAACACTCTGGAACCTACCGTGACAAAATCTGTAACAATTTCAGTCATCGGTGACCCTGAGGCGGCACCCCAGTTTACGTTGCCGGTCCCGACCTGAATGGAAACATTGCCTATGTCTTTGGAAGCATGGATAACCGAATTGGAAGACGGATCTTCCCCGTCACCGGATCCGCGTAATACAACTCCGCTCTCACCGATTATGATTCGGTCAGAAATATGGTATGTACCAGGGTTCAGCAGCACAGCACCCCTGTGCCCGTTCTCATCTTTTTCCACTTGGCCAACGTCATCAAGCGCCTGTTGTATTTGTTCGGTATCATCTCCGGAATCTGAAGGATCCAGAGTTATTTCTACCTGTACGTCCGGCAAATCCACGCCTCCGCCATGATACCCGGCGTGACTAAAGTCAGGTATACGGTTACCATCTTCATCAGAGTGATAGATCAGGTGACCATCATCGCCAAGATAGATAATGGATGAATTCCAAGTACCGGAATTTGCAGTTCCGGAATCATTGTCGAATGGCATATTGCTATCCTCCGACATGACCATTGAAGGTAAAACTAAAGCGGCAAAAAAAAGTGCAGACTTTTTAAAACAAGATAGTTCCAGCCAATTGCTAAACTGGAACGAGGGTGGATAATTCATAAAAATTTTTGATAAAAAAAGATGAGGGGGATGTAATGTGTAAAAATAGCAAATGGTACTATGCAAGATTTATTTTTCCGTATATAACAGGGGACTGACTGTACCTGAGGCACAGTCAGTCCCATTACCCTGTCGTTTTAGAAATCCAAACCAATCATATCAGCTTAAATGCAGCTTACTTGACTAGCATCATTTGCTGCGTTTGAACAAAGTCGCCCGCCTCCAGTCGATACAGATATACACCGGAAGCAAGTCCAATGGCATCAAATTCTACCGTATATTGCCCCGCACTCTGAACCGAGTTATCTACCAGGGTTGCAACAAGCTGGCCGGTAACGTTGTAGACTTTCAGGGTTACCTCTGCTTGTTCGGGAATTTGATACACAATATTTGTGACCGGGTTGAACGGATTTGGGTAATTGCCTTTGAGCTCAAAAGCAACCGGGGTTTCTTCATTATCAACTCCGGTTGGCAAAGCTTCGGTTTCTACCCATGTGATATCTGTCGGATCGGTTACAAGCCCCTCAGTACTTACCGCAACGATACGATAGTGATAATCGGTTTCCGGTTCTAATCCAGAGTCAGTGTAAGTAGTATTATCGGTGCGGTCGATTTCTTCAAAGTCTTCGAAAGCCACATCATCAAAACCACCGCGATAGACAATATACTCTTCCACACTATCATCTCCTTCCGGCTCTTCCCATAAAAGTACAGCTGATGAATCGGTAATATCAGTTGCAGATACGTCTCTGGGCGGGGTTAAATGCGGGTGAAGCGGGGCATCCGGATCAGTGCTTACAAAGTCTGCAAACATCATAGGAGGGTCATCGGCATAATCGGTATCAAAATTGATCCGAAGTCCCATGCGAGCCAGATTCACATCGTCTCTCATTGTTCGGTCTTCGTCGATCCAGTGAGTTATTTTATTCCATTCCCCTGGTGTTATACCGTCATCACCTGAAAAATTGTAACTAGTTTGGCTGTAGTCAAACCCTCCACCGTGATCATACATATGAAAAATAACTACAGCATCAATTTTTTCAACCTCTGATTCCGGTACATAAACGTAGGCATGAATATCCTGCTGAAGCTGGACCCCCTGTGCATAAGGATTGTCAATAGACATACGGAAGTTATTATCATCACTTAGAGTCTCGGGATTTCCTTTGAATGCTACCGAGTTGATGCCACTATATGACAATGTATCTACCGCTTCCAGTATGGCACGTTCTTGGTACCATGTGTTTTCCTCCCTGTTTTCAGGTCTCTGATCTGAAAGTACATTGGAAGGATTTGTGAAGTGCCATGTCGCAAATGATTCAAATTCAATAGCTTCCGTCTGTGCCCAGGCAATATCAGAGGGATCCGTGTATAATGAATCTGTACTTAAGGCCACAATGCGATAATTATAATCGGTACTGTGCCGCAATCCGTCATCGGTGTATTGCAGATCGTCAGTACGTCCTATTTCGTCATAATCTTCAAGAGCTATGTCCTCGAAATCACCGCGATAAATCACATATTCTTCAACTTCATCATTTCCGGTCGGTTCTTCCCAGTTTAACTCCACTGAGTGTTCACCAACGTATGGCGTGGTTACATTTTGTGGCGTACTGAGATGAGGATGAAGAGCAGCATCAGGATCGGTTGTGATAAAATCCACAAAAATCATGGGAGGATCATCGGATTGCTCCTCATCATAATTCATTCTCACACCCAAACGCGCAATATTTTCGTAATCCTTTTCAGTATCTCTGTCAATGTGATGGGTTATGGTGTTCCATTCACCGGGTGTGATGTCATTGGGATTATAACCGGTTTGAGCATAGTCAAATCCCGTACCCGTATCGTACATGTCATAAATTACGAGTGCATTCATCTTATCCACTGCGGACTCCGGTACGAAAACCCGTACATGAACATCATGTTGCAGTCTGACACCCTGGGCATAAGGATCGTCTATGGACATTCTGACATTATCCGTTTCGGTTTCGGGGTTGCCTTTAAAAGCAACCGAATAGATACCGCTATACGATAGTGTATCGACAGCTTCCAAAATAGACCGTTCCTGGTACCAGCTATTTTGTCTGGAGTCATCTGGCCTTTGATCCGACAGTACACTGGAAGGATTCGTGAAATGCCAGGTAGCATGTGCATCGAATTCCATGTTATGCTCATCTGCAATCAATGATCCCTGTGCAGATGCATAACAGGCAAGAGATGTAATTAATGCGATTGAAAAAGTTATTGTTAGTATTTTTTTCGTCATGATCAAACCTCTTTATTGCTTTTGTTTTTGTTTTATTTAGCTTTTTGCATGGTTGTTGCAAATTTTTAAGACATGCTTATAGCAACTCCTTGCCCTATACCTATAAGCTCTTACATAAAATAAAGTCTGTGCTGCCAGACATAGAACTCAGCTTGTCTTTTTTATAAATCAAAACTTTGTAAATCATCCAGCGATTCGAATTGGCCGGAAATTTCATATTCGGTTTCTGTTACTCCACCTTTCAAAATCATACTAAAATTCCCGGCTATAATTTCTCTCTCAATTCTGGTGATCTCAACTTTTCCGGATATAGAGGCCATCCTTTCCACCGGATCGGCTTCATTGAGCACACATACCATGGCTGTGCGCGCATCTTCTTTCTCCTCCACTTGATATATATCCTGTCTTAGCGGAGTTTTCATATTGAGAAAATGCAATGCACACCGTCCATCATCAGATCTGAGATAAATTGAATAAGATGATGGCGTTCTGCCAAACTCCGAGTAACCTGAAAGAGCCGTGGAGTCTTGCTCTGAATATATTGTCAGAGAAAATCTTGCATCATTACCATTATCCAGATTGTTGTCGATATGGCCATGTTTATGCTCCTTGGAGACTAGTGAGCTAAATAAACCAAGAACAGGAGAAACCGCTTGTTTCAAATCCTTGTCCTGCTTATTACTATTCCCCTCTGCATGTAAAAGCAAATTGAGCGAAATTATCAGAACCCAAATGATGTAATTCAAAATGATCTTAACTAAAAATGACTGTTATGTATTATTAATTAAGAACATCGCCAGCCAAATTACCCGCTGGCGATATTCTTATAATCAAATCATTTGGTTACTTAACCAATGTCATCTGTATCGTTTGAACCTGTTCATTGGCATGCATTCTAACCAAATAGACACCACTACTGAGATCTGAGGCATCAAATGTTACTTCATGACGGCCCTGACTCTTTCTGCCTAATTCCATAGCAGCTACTTGCTGTCCAATCACATTGTATACCTGCATCTGAACATCCGCTGTTTCGCCAAGTTCAAACACAATATTCGTCGTAGGATTGAAAGGATTAGGATAGTTGCCCACCAATTCAAAATCTTTTGCAACCTTTTCAGGTTCATCAGCTGATGTAGGATAATCCCCCTCTTCCCAACGCTGTCTCATCTCAGGGAAGAAGTTCAGATTGCCTACCGGGAAATTATTTTCAGCATGTGTATAAGAAGGCGAATCCGTGTTATAGGCTAAGTTCCTAAACCATGCAGCTGTATTCTCGCTGTCAACAGGAGTGCCGGGTGCAGGATGATAAAAGCGTTGTCCGCTGTTGTCCGCAATATCATCCCATCGGTCATAGTGCCGCGGAGGTGATGTTTCGAACCACCAGGCACGGACCGATTCCCCAAAACTTGAAGGAGGATCCTCGAAATCTACATTTTCGTATATATTGTTTCTGATATCCACCCAAGGTTTTTCTGCTTCTTGCCAGGCAACAAGCAGACTGTCTTTAGCCGGCAAGTTAGTACGCACAACCTCTATGGTATCCCTGGCTCCCCATGCCGGATGCTCTGGATCGATATCCGGATTATCCCAAAGCCATTGGGGATCGGTAACATAATTCTCTTCATCATTTATATCGTCCCACACTGCCAAAACTTCTTCATCGGGCAATCCGCCAAAATTGTTATTCTTTATCACAATACTTCGATCCTCATCGGTTGGCTGATCGGGATCATCCGCGTCTTCAAAGTCTTCCCATGTCTGAGTCCAGAACATACCTGATTGCGAGACATATCGCTCACCGTCATACTCATACCCGTCATCACCTACGAGATCCTTGGACTCCCAGGCTCCGTCGAACCGTACGTTTTGAAAGAGGCTGTTTTTGATGGTAATATCCGGGCTCAGTTTCAAGTTTATACCGCCACCAAATACATTATAGAAATTTGTGACTGTTACATGGTCAAAATAGATATGATCAACTATAGCACCACCCAAACGAAGCAGATGCGAACTCAGGTTGTAAATACTGCTATTTCTGACAATTACCGAATCGGTATCATTTCCTCTCAAGTCAACAAAACGCTGGTTCCCGGCGCTTGTGTGCCGCCCTGCATTGGCGAGTTGCGTATCTTCGATGATGAGGGTGGTACCCTCAGCACCAAGCCACCAGAAGTAGTTACTGCCACCCATAAGATAACAGTGCTCGTACACCAGACGAATGTCTTCACCAGTGGTTCTTTGATTCGTTTCTTTACCCCCTAAATCATCTATGCCATAAAAAAAGATACCTCGAGCATGCAAGTCATCCTCGTACATACCAATTCTGTTGGACGAACCCTCAAGGTCTGTAGCAGCTCTAATGATAGGTGGATTGTCACTGGGCACTTCTTCAGCTTCGAATCGAAGGGGATGATCAAAAGCCAATGAAGCTTCTATAAAATAAGTTGCTCCGTTTTCCAATACATAAACCACATCACCGCCATGCTCTTCAATGGCGAGATTCAAGGCATCAATCTCAGCTGGAAAGTTGTCCGGTTCAACATGAATTCTTTCCAGTTCTTCTGCTTTCAGGGACTGACTTCCAATTAAAATTGTAAACATCAGAATGAAAAACAGCACAGCAGAAGATTTTCCACCAAACTGTTGATAGTTTGAATTTGTAGAGATCATATTCATACTCCAATTGATTGATTTGTCAGGTATAAAACATTGACGTTTTTCGTCAATGTGAAATGTGTTTTGTTACAGATTGCAAACCTGTAGCATAAATCTGTATCAACACAGTTACTTGTTTACTTTGGTTATGGTTTGTTCGAAGTGGTTTATCTGAATCTGCATTGTAGTTAACCGGCCAGTAAATAGATACCACTAAAAGCGGAACTCTACGCCTAAATCAACCGCAGCTCCATAGTATTCTATCGATCGGGGTCTGTCGTAAGTGAATTGAGAAGCACGATCTTCCCGGTTCGTGATATTATGCAAGTTGGCTACAATGTGAAGCTGATCACTGTAAAATCGCTGACGAATGCTTGCATCAAATCGCAGATATTCATCAGTATATTGATCCGTTTCAGGCCGGCTTCCAATGGACCGCAACGTAGCCCCCTGATACTGCATGGAAACACGGGCAGAAAAGCCTCCATAGTCATATCCCAGCGAAACATTCGCGATATGGTCAGCCTGGTGTACCATCGGGGCCGTCCGGAAGGTATCTACTCCTACAATTCCTTCCGCAGTTCGTTCAAATTCAAAACCATGATAGTGCGCTTCGGAATGGAAACGTGAGTAGTTGGCATTGACGACCAGCCCATTGAATGGTGAGGGCAAATGGGTCAGGTTACTTTGCCATTCTACCTCAAAACCCCTGACTTCGGTCATATTTTCATTATTGACCGGTTCACTGATCCTGAAAAGTCGCGTGTTGTCTGGTAACCCCTTGGCCTCGGGGTCGATTATGTTTGCGTTGCGCTGGTATATCACATCTTCTACTTCCTTATAAAATGCTCCAACCGTGAACAAACCGAATCGGTTATGGTGCAGGGTCAGAAACAGGTCATAATTGGTAGATCGCAATGGGTTTATCTGCGTGTTAGCCCTGTTGACGTTTCCGCCATCATAATCAATCCTGAACTGTGGAGAAACATTGCCGAATGAAGGACGGGAGGTTGTTACAGTGCGGGCAGCCCTGATATCCATCCAGGAAGTTACTTGATATCGTGCCTGGACCATTGGAAACCACATGCCCATATTCCGCGATTCCGTGGAATCTCTGAAATCTTCTTGCATCTGCTCCTCATCTATATCTTCCGGATTGTTTTGAAACGTTCCCACCATGGCGGTATAATCGGAATGCTCATATTCGTAGCGAACACCCGGCAGGATCATTAAACGGGGGCCAATGTTGAGTTCCGTCATCACATAACCGGATGAAATTCGCTCTCTTGCCTCGTAATCATTAAAGCGGGGATACAGAATCGTTCTGTACTCATCGCGATAATCATCCCACATTTGATTAACTGTACTAATCGAGGGAATGAAAGCCATTTCATAGTCACCATCCAGTATTGTATAGCTGTGATCAGGATCCTCAATAAAGGGAGCCATGAGCGCTCTTCCTGCATCATCAACCTCCCACTCAAAGGGCATCCCTTCAATACCGTAAAGATCGGGTATTTCCCATTGAAACACCTGATAACCGGTGGTCTCGCGGTCGCGGAAGTTGTTATAGTGTTTACCTCCAAACTTAAAATTTCCGGAAATATGTCTACCAACGACAACGGGAAACTCCAAATCAAGAGAAGCGGTAAGATTTTCCTGTCTTCGCTCTGAATTCTGATGTATCAGTGCTTCAAGATTGGACCGTTCAATCCTGTTATGAGCCAGGCCGGGCAGTTCTTTTGTGGGCATTTCCTGTAAATTCACCCCTGACCGATCAAGTGCGCTGGATTCTGAAAACCTTGCCTGATTGTCATATGGTGTTTCATTGGTTGTAACACTGCGGTTCAGCCGCCAGTCCACCTGAACCACGTTCCAGTCATGCTGACCGGCCAGAGTGGAATTCAACGTGGCAATTTCTCTTTCAATATGACGAGGCCACCATTCCTGTCTGTTGTTATCCAAACTGTATCGGCGCTGCTGGGTTATTTCGTCTCTGTTCTGATAATTATAGGTGTTGTTGAAGAAAAAGTGGCTGTTCTCCATCTCCCAGTCCAGTGACACCCCCCCGCTGTAACGCTGACGGGTGTTACTATTGTCATGAAGTCGCAGTGTATTAATACTAACAGGTGCGTGCGGTTCTCCCGGCCGGCGATCCCGCTCCACTTGATAGTTTGCCGCAAGTTCATGAGAGCTGCGATCTACCTGCTGAACATTAGCTGAAACCATTACGCCAAGACGGTTATCCAAAAAACGGTCATTTCCGCGAAAGTTTATTTTGTAGTTGCTGACTTCTGAAATATGGTTATTGTACCCGCCCTCTGCACTCAAGCGGTATTGGGTTTCTTCCGGAGCTCCGCCCATCCTGAAGTTCACAGAACCTCCGATGGCATCAGCATCCATATCCGGTCGTATGGTTTTATACACTTCAATACCTGCCAGCATATCAGGCGAAATCATACTCAAATCAACGGACCTGTCCTCATGTGTTCCCGGTATCTGATTGCCATCTATGGTAATCGAACTATATTCAGGGCCCAGACCCCGAATAGCTATTCGTTGCCCTTCACCGGCATCCCGCAGTACCGACACCCCGGGCAAGCGGCCGATGGATTCGGCTGCATTGGCATCAGGCAACTCACGGAGCCGGGTCTCAGAAACTACGTTCATTATCGTATTAGAACCGAGTTGCTGGCGAATAGCCCGCGCCTGACCCAGAGCCTGGGTATGAATGATCACTTCCTCGCCTTCAACATGGTCCGGGGTCAATTGGATGTTCAGTTCTATAGTTTCATCAGCTACAACCTCAACCTGAATTTCCTTTCTGTCATATCCCAGGTAACGAATCTCCAGGGTTTGCTCACCTGCCGGAAGTCTGCGAAGAGTAAAATTGCCGTCATCATCAGTTGAGGCACCTATTGACGTATTTTTCAGTACAACATTGGCCCCGGGAAGTGTTTCGTCAGTGGAAGCGTCCACAACGCTGCCGGTAACCGATCCGTGCTCTTCTTCCATGGAAGTCGCTTCTGCAAATGGACCGGCCTCGCCGGCAAAAGTCGCTTTTGCCCCGAATGCAATCAGCAGACAGGAGGTTAACAGCGTAAGTAATCTTAGTTTTTGAAGAGCTTTTATACCTAGCTTATGCATGACAATATGAGCTTATGCATGACAATATGATTTGTGTAATTGCGAATGTATAATAATCAAAACCGGTAACCTCACCTCTGCGGATGACAGTCAAATGACCATTAGAAGATGAGTTATTAAACCCCGGAGAAAATTCAGTCATTTTTTTAAAAAGGAATTCTAATATTAAAATTCAGCTCTTAGAATATATTTAATCAATTTTTTTTGGAACCGCAAGCTTTATCGGTAAAGTTACCGTAAAAATTATGCGCACATTTTTGTTGGCATCTTCATCGAGCTATCGAGCTTCGGTTTTTTTGGTGAAATCAGTCAGGTCAAAAACGCCAGGCTAAAACTTTAAGCTTGGATTCATTTTGTGACTTTTGTTGAATTTATTAATCTCTGGTGCAAATGCAATCCTTACAGTCAAACTCTGTGATTAATGTAAATTGATAAAGTTATTTGAGCCAGATAGTTGAAAATAGAGCAAGATTCGGCTCTTGTTATTCATTGAAAAAAATTGTTGTTTACTTAAGCGTTTAAGTACTATGAGAATTGCAACCTTTTTGTGTGTCTATCAAGTCTTTTAGAATCGTTAAACCCTAAAAGCTTAAAACGAATAAGCAAATATGCCTGTCAAAATTCCATCCGTGAGCCGTCGCAAGTTTTTGACTTCAACTACAACTGCTGCAACCGGATTCCTTCTTGGAATTCCAGGCGTATTGCCGGGAAAAGAACTTTCCCAATACGATGCAGGAGAAGTTGATCCCAATTATTTTGTTCTGATTGCCGATACGCATATAGATGCGAACCCGGACTTATCAAATCGTGAAGGGAATAAAATGATGGACATAAATAGCTCTATGGTAAAAAGGATTTTGGAGAGAGAGGGTCCTCAGCCTTCCGCAGTAATTATCAATGGAGATGCAGCCAACGTCGCTGGAAGAATCGAGGCATACGAGCATTTGGTATCTGTGTTAAAACCTTTGTCAGATGCAGGAATATCAGTTTATATCACAATGGGAAACCATGACAAAAGATCAAACTTTTACGAAGTTTTCCCGGAAAAAATCCCGGAAGAAGTACCTGTTCGAAATCGTCATATAGAAGTACTGGAGACTCCTTATGTGTATCTCTTTTTGTTGGACACGCTCGACCAGGTAAATGAAACATCTGGCATCCTTGGATCTGTACAACTGCACTGGCTCGATTCTGCTCTAAAACAATATAATGATAAACCGGTCAACATCTTAGGACACCATTACCCATGGCCTAATATAGATCGTGGCCTTATGGATTATGATAAATTTTATGATGTAATAGTGCCTTATGACCATGTAAAATCTTACATATTTGGTCATTCACACAGATGGGATCTTTTAAAAGAGGACGGTGTCCATCTTGTCAATCAGCCGGCAAACGGGGGGAATCCAGGATCTGATGAACCTACAGGTATCATGCATGCTCGATTCTATTCAGATAAAATAGAACTTGAAACTGATGCTTTTGATCGAGGTCATTCATGGCATGGGCAGAATATTGAACTTAATTACAGAGAAAGGGCAACAACAAGTTCTGATCAGAATCACACAAATCCCGAAAGCATTACACTTCATGATAACTTTCCCAACCCCTTTAATCCGGAAACCAACATAAAGTATGATTTGGAGTCCGCCGGGCACGTGACTCTCACGGTTTATGATACATACGGTCAGAAGATAACGACGTTGATTGATGAAGCTCAGAGTGCCGGAAGCCACTCTGTTCTCTTCGACTCGAATAAACTGGGTCTCTCAAGTGGAACCTACGTATATCGGATAAAGTCTAATGGGACTACGTTATCTCAAACCATGACCCTAATCAAGTAACCAACCGAAAAATCACAGTTTTTAAAACCGAGAGTTTTTCACAAAAAAATAATTTAACAACCTTACACTCAAATCATCTTATTATGAAAATACAACTGAATCTACTCGCAATTTTCTTTCTTCTAATATTCCTTACACTGTCCTGCAATACCGAACGTGAGACAGAAAATACAGAAGGGCAACAACTGTTATCGGATCCTGGTGTTGTCTCATTTACTTTTCGCCATGAGTTTGAAGAAGACTTTACTGGAACGCTGGACTTCATTAAGGAGATGGGGGTTACCAATATTGAGTTTTCAAATTTATTTGGTAAAACAGCACAGGAAATTCGTGATTTACTCGATGAAAGAGGGATGAGATGCACCTCCTATGGTGTTGGTTATGACGATCTGCTCGAGGATATTGATCGCGTTGCCGAGGAGGCACACATATTAGGTGCGCGTCATGTGAGAGTTGCCACAATACCACATGACAGCCCCTTTGACATAGAGGATGCCAGAAGTGCGGTTAATGATTTCAATCAATTTGGAAGACAACTAAAGGAACGGGACTTGCTGTTTTCATATCATAACCATGGCTATGAGTTCAGAGAATATGAAGATGGTACACTTTTCGACTACATTGTTCAAAATACAAATCCGGAATATGTCAATTTTCAACTGGATGTTTTTTGGGTAGTGTGGCCGGGTCATGATCCTGTCGAATTAGTAGAGCGGTACCCGGACCGCTTCAAAACAGTGCATCTTAAAGACTTGGCCGAAGGTGTAGAAGGTGACCTGTCAGGACGTGCTCCAAGTGAACACATGGTTGTCTTGGGAGAAGGACAGGTTGATTTTAAATCACTTCTGGTCGCAGCCCAGGATTCTAATATCGAATACTTTTATCTTGAAGATGAAGTTGAAGATGTCAAAACAAGTGTTCCTAAAAGCTATGAATATATAACAAGCTTGACATACTGATTCTCAAGGTCATTATGAAACGCAGATCAAATCTGCTATAATGTTTTACATAGAACTGGAAAGTCGTCTGGCCCCGGACGACTTTCTTATGTAAGCTTCACTACTCAACTTTCGGAGTTCATACTAATCCCTTCCTGTTCATTAGGAAAGGCTTGTAACCATGGATGAGTCTGGTAAAACCTGCCTACCAGCTCAATAACCTGCACTAACAA
>NZ_JAFIDN010000015.1 GCF_017921895.1 Natronogracilivirga saccharolytica | reverse complement strand
AACAACAGACCACGAAAAAAACTTGGATATAAAACGCCTTTTGAAGTATTCTTCAATACCTTCAAACCTTTAACTATACCCGATACCTCATAAATCATAATCGGGCACTTGGAATGTTATTCTGCCCGTTCCATGTGAAGAAGTAGGCAGATGAATAGTGATTTGAAATTATTTGTTGATAACGAACAGTGTTTGTAATAATCTGACCTTGTATTTACTTGATATCATATCCAGGTCAATACCATAGTGATTTTGATTTACTATCTCTCCACGAATTATGTCATTAAAGTCATTCAAAGACTGAGAATTAAAAAAGTCATTCATCGAAAAATTGAACCCTTTAGTATCTTTTCCAAATGATTCCTGAATTCCCTGCCTGGATGTTATCTTATCAATAATTTTTCTGTTTGAAATTATGGCAAGTCTTGCCAAGCTTCCTAAAGTTCCACCAATCGCAGGAATCCTATTATTGCTTCCAGGAACAAAAGCAGCGATTCCAAGTGATTTTCGAAATGCTTTCCTGAAGACTTTCCGGTCAATCCGGAATTTATCCGGCATAGCTGCAGCCAATTGGTATACCCGGTTATCCAAAAAAGGTTCTATCAGTTTGGGACCGACTCGTAACGTACTCAAATAATGAGGGTACGTGGTTCTGTGAGTTCCCATTGGCCATAACGTGTGCCAGTTCCCGGCTGTCAACGGTCTGATTTCTTTGAATCGTAAATGGAATTTCCACCTTCTTTCCCATATAGCATACGCTAAGTCCTTATGAAGCCATGCAAGATCATCTGGACTATGTACCCCGGATATATCATCCGGATTATATGGATACATTCTTTCCGGCCCGGCACCTTTAAAGCTATACCCGGTATTTTTCATCCATGCGGTTTTAAACAAGGTATCAGCAGCATATCCCCCCAGAAGAAGATCAGAATTCTCATACGGCTTTGCTGTGTCACCAAATAAGTGCGTGTGTCTGATATCCCTGCCGGACCCAATGAGTTCTATCCTTTCCTTAAAGTTGTTTCTGTAAAAACCGGCAGGTCTTTGCACCCATTCCAGTGGACGGTTCAAAGTTCGTGCAACCATATTAGCCAATGCATATTCCCTATTTTTGAAATCCAGAATGGTTGTTAGCTTGCATGAATATGCTTTTGGAATAAAAGATGTAACAACTCTTGCATCCTCTCCACCGGAAAAAAGAACCCGAATATTCTTTTTATCAGAGATGTTTTCATGAACGGAATCCCGAACCATGTTTCTGAGTTCAAAGGCCCAGTCCTCCAAATTTTTATTGCTAGTTTCCTCTATGGGCTTGTAATAAGATTCCGATTCCATATCCAAGTCAGTAAAAGTGTTAATGGAACCTGGATCAATTGCGTATATGTTTTGATAGGTAGTATAAGGATGGCAAATGGTTTCATTGACAATGAAGTCTGCTATGGACACATTATCAAATTCAGGATTCCCGATTTTTTCAGCAACCTTTTCAGGTTTTGTGCTTAAAGCTAAACAGTTTTGGGTTATTCCGTAATACAAAGGTATACTGCCCGACACATCCGTAATTACATGTAATTTGTTACTTCCAATTATTATGACTGCAAAGTTGCCAACGGTATTCTGAAGTTCATTTTTGATACTTAGTAGTCTTTCATGATTGATCTCATCCTCTATAACGTGTGCAAGTTTAGCATTTCCTAATATGTAAATATGGTATTTTTTAAGAGTGTATTCATTTATGTTATCTGTATTTTCTACGGATACATTGAATGTGATGTTTCTCTTATTTGAATTGAGATTATTCAATAGTTGACTATAATAAACAGTAATATCCATGATTATTTATCTTTAAAGTAGAATATCATGAACAGCACTCCTTGCCCCTTTGATATTTTTATATTTGCCATTAAGGAAAAAGATAATAATCGGTATAATTCTCCAAATTCTTCGCTTTCTTATTAAGTTTTTTCTTTGAACATAGAATTCTCTTATCTCTATTATTTTTTTTATGTACGATAATATTTTTTCTTTTTTTTCATCATCAGTATTATTTATTTTTTTTGCCATTTCTGAGATGACCGTTTCATATTCCCTCATTCTTTTTTCGTATTTTATTTCATTATTTTTGATACTTTTGTTTTCTGTATTTTGGCTTTTCTTATTTTTCATGATGGCAGAGTCATGTCTTCTATAATACTGCAAACATTCATTTACGACTTTTTTGCTATCCAGAGCACTTGCAAAATGATAAATCCAGCCATCGTGCGAACCGAATTCTACAGGAATTGGCAAGCACAGGTCCAACAACTCTCGCTTAATGGAAGTAAATGATCCTGAAAGATATTTTTGATACTTTTTGGGTTTAGAAGATATTATCTTGAATGAAGTTATACCGGTAGTATTAAGATTTTCATCTGTGATCATTTTATCATTAACTATTAAAAGCTCAGTACTTTTGCTTGCTACCTTTTCAATCGTTTCTATTTTATTATTAAACCAGACATCATCTTGATCACTAAGTAGTATCAAGTCCCCAGTTGTTTTACTCAATGCAACATTGAAGTTCCCGGCATAACCCAAATTACTTTTATTCTGTGAATAGACAACCTTGAATGGTGCTTCTTCTGCAAACTTTTTAATTATCTCGAATGTTTTATCCGATGAAAGATCATCAGATATAATTAATTCATCAGGCAATCTTGATTGGTTGACGAAACTACCCAGTTGTTCATTTAAGTGTTTTACACCATTATATGTTGCTAATGCTATAGATATTTTCATTTTATTAACATATATATATTGTACATTTTCCTGTACCTACTTTTTATGAACCTTAATACATGTTCTGGTATATTTTTTCCTATTTTGTATTTTCTAAAATAGCAAATCAATATAAATACAAAAACATTACATTGAATTATTTTTTCACATATATTTTTACTATATACATTTTTTCCAATTCTTAAGGCAATTTGATATATATCATTAATGCTATCTTTTTCTTCAAAACTAGATACTACACCCCACGCTAAATCAAAACCTACTGGATACACGCCGGCTCGATCCCAATCCCATAAATAGCCATCTTTATTGAAATTTTTATATGAAAGATCACCATGAGATAAAGTTATGTGCTTCTTAGTAAGCAGAACATCATTAATAAACTTTAATAGCGATTCATTATTAATCCATTTTGGATAATTTGCTCTTCTTATATAATATAGTCCTTCTTTTACAACTTGATCTTCTAATAGATTATTAAACTGATTATATGCATGGAATACCACATCCTCATTATTTAAGCTATATAACTCTTTTAAATAAAAAAGCAATAATTCTTCTTTTTCTTTGTTACTTAGCTGCCTTTTATCAGTAATGTTATTCAAATATTCATAATAATATATTACTAACTCATTAGTTCTTACTACACTTACAATTAGAGGAATTTTTATATTTACAATATATTTTTGAAGTACTGATGAATATAAGTCGATATGTTTATCATCATTGCTTTTTGCAAAGACAATCTTTTCGAATAATTTTTCACCTTTTGTATTTTCAACATATCTATAAGTTCCTAATGCACCTTCGCCATAACCTGATCTAATAAATATTTTTTTTACATGCGTATTTGAAAATATACAACTATTTGCATACATTTCACAGACCCGTTCAAATAAAACATGATTTTCAAACTCTCTTGCTACCTTGCAAAGTAATTTTAATCTTTTTTTATTTACAGTTGAGTTACAAAGTTTAAAATAATAAAAATAGAATTTCATACATTTCGACCCTGCAAGTGTAAAATGTTTAGATATTTTCACACCTGTAGGCCTTGTGAAATAATACCAAAAAAGTATATGTATAGGAAAAAGAAATATATTAAAAACTCTATTTATAATAAAATTTTTATGCATTCTTATTTATGTGTATTGTTCTCTTATACATCAACAATATATTTATAAAGCACAAGTTTTCAGAGTTAATATATTTGATTATTCTTAATTTATTATAAATTGTAAATTTTATGTATGATATTTTATTATTGGTATTTTTTGTGTTACAACAAACTAATAAATAAATATTCCTATATATAGCTAATCACCATTTATTCTAATTCTACTATGTTTGTATCATGATACTTTGTTTTATACCATTCAATATTGTTGGTAATATCATTCCTTTATATCGTACATTTATATTATGGATCATAATATTCTGTGCATTTGTACTGAAAATAAGCGACATCGCTCAGAATATAAAACCCATGTGCTAACCCCCGGGGATATCAACTTCTTGTATTCATTTTTTCTGACAGATTTTATTCACCCATTTACCAATTATTGAGGAGTTTTTTCCTATATATCAACCAAATACTTCTTCTTATTAGACGCTCACCAGTTAGCCCTGAGTCTGTTTGACCTGATAGTGCAACCCTCGCAGATTATGCTTCACCTAAAGGCTATATTTGTCCTGTACAAACCTGGTTGCATTACCTGCTTCGGTAAATGCTCTCTGATTCCAAGTCTCCATGAAGTATCCACGGTCGTCTTTATAAACGCTGGGTTCAATTATCAGAACATCCGGTATTCTGAATTGATGATATTCACATGTCTATTCCATTTTCTTTTGCCAAACGAAGCAAATACTGCCCGTAACCGTTCTTTTCATAATATTTGGCAATGGCCAGCATTTTTTGATCATCTATCCAGCCTTTACGCCATGCTATTTCTTCCGGACAGGATATTTTCAATCCCTGTCGGCGCTCAATGGTCTCCACAAACTGAGAGGCTTCGAGCATAGCCTCATGGGTTCCAGTATCAAGCCAGGCATACCCACGTCCCAGTACTTGCACATGCAGGGTACCTTTATCCAGGTATTCCTGATTGACTGAGGTGATTTCCAGTTCACCTCGCGCTGATGGTTTAATTTGTTTTGCAATTTCAACCACTCGATTGTCATAGAAATAGAGACCGGTCACCGCAATGTTGCTTTTGGGGGTTTTGGGCTTTTCTTCTATACTTATCGCCCGGTTGTTTTTTCCTATTTCGGCGACACCGAAGCTCTGGGGATTGCTGACATGGTACCCAAATACGGTAGCTCCATTCGGATCTTTAGCTGCTATTTCAAGCATTGGTGGTAATCCATGTCCATAAAAAATATTATCGCCCAGGATAAGGCATACGTTGTCATTACCAATAAAACTTTCACCTATTATGAAAGCCTGTGCCAGTCCATCCGGGCTGGGTTGAACTTCATAGGAGAGCCGAACTCCCCAATCCGCCCCATCTCCTAACAGACGCTGAAAGCCGGCCTGATCTTCCGGAGTGGTAATGATGAGAATGTCACGTATCCCGGCAAGCATCAAAACAGATAAAGGATAATAGATCATCGGCTTGTCATAAACCGGCATCAACTGTTTGGATATTCCCTTTGTAACAGGATAGAGCCGTGTGCCGGATCCACCGGCGAGTATAATTCCTTTCATGATGAGTTGATTTTATTATGACAGATCAGGCACCTGCACCCAATCGTGTTAAATCATAGTTGTTTTTAGTAACTGTTTCGCACCAGGCTACATTTTCAAGATACCATTGAATCGTTTTTTTAATCCCCGTTTCAAAGGTCTCTTCAGGCTTCCACCCAAGTTCGTGTTCAATCTTGGTGGCGTCAATGGCATAACGTAAATCATGCCCGGGACGATCAGTGACAAATGAAATCTGCTCCCGAAACCTGTGTGAATCGGGCCTGGGAACCAGATTATCCAGAGTATCACAAATTGTATGGACTACATCAATGTTCTGTTTTTCATTATGTCCGCCGATATTATAAGTTTCACCCGGTGTACCCCTCTCCAAAACACGCAACAATGCACGTACATGATCGTCAACATATAACCAGTCACGTACATTTTCTCCTTTGCCATATACAGGGATCTGTTCACCCTGAAGTGCTTTTAATATAACTACGGGAATCAGCTTTTCCGGAAACTGGTAAGGACCATAATTATTGGAACAATTGGTAATCAACACAGGAAGACCAAATGTGTGAAACCAGGCACGCACAAGATGATCTGAAGAGGCCTTGCTGGCCGAATACGGTGAACGGGGATCGTACGGGGTTAATTCCGTAAACATTCCCTCTTTGCCAAGCGAACCGTAGACTTCATCTGTGGATACATGGAGAAAACGAAATCCATTTGCCCTGGAATCCGGAAGGGTCTTCCGGAACCGGGCAGCCTCCTCCAGCAACTGCCAGGTACCGGTAATATTGGTACGGATAAAATCGGCAGCTCCATCAATGGAGCGGTCAACATGGGACTCGGCTGCCAGATGTATTACCGCATCCGGTTCATACTGGTTGTAGATTCTTCTTATATCAGTGGCATCGCAGATATCGGATTTTTCAAAATGGTATCGGTCAGAACCGCTTATCTCCTCCAGTGACTCAAGATGTCCGGCGTAAGTTAGTTTATCGATATTTACCACCCTGTGTTCCGTTTGATTGATGAGATAACGAACAAGAGCAGAGCCAATAAAGCCAGCACCACCCGTGACAATTAACGTCTTGGCACCTTTATTCATAAGCACATTGGTTAGGTTTTAATTATCAAACTGTTTTAATCAAATCCCCGTATTTTATACGAGGCAATTCAGCGTTATTTAAAACGGTTAATAACACGGCCGATAAATCTCTTATATCCTCCCTGTTCATATAAAGCAGATGTTCCTCCTGCAAAAGACCACTTTTTAATTCCATTCAGACCATCGATTTTCAAGAACATTTCTGCATATGGCAGAAGGTACGGATCACGTTCCAGCAGTTTCTTACACTGAACACTATCCATCAGCTGAATGGGATAAAAACCGGCACCTGAAACAAATTCCGAAAGCTTATGCATAAGCGCTCTTTTCCTGTTTCGATATGATATTGTAAAAGGGAGATACATCATGAACGGATATACCGCATACCCTTTTTGAATACCTTTTCTACGGGTCATATTATCAATGTTTCTTTCCATGCCATCCAAGGAACCAATTTCTTTTAAAAAACGATTGACATGGAAAATCCCGACTGCAGAAAATCCCGAGTATGACAATTCCAAATTTTTAAGATATGCCGTACCTGCCTCATCCATATGCCACTGATCCATTTTTTTCATTATCGAAGCCTTGAAAAAACAAGGGTAAAATTGTACAGACCTGCTATTTATTTCAAAAAATGTCTCAATGCTTTGCAGATCATCTCCGGAAACAGTTCTCACGAATTGCATATCGTCCTGAATGAACAAGACATATGGCACCTTCTTATTTTCAGCCGCATCACACATGGCATAGTTCATGTTGGAATACAAGCCACCGGTTTTTTTATCAAATTTTTCCTTAACCGGAGCTACAACTTCAAACATGTTACTCCATTTAGCAAGGACATCTAGTGTATGTTTGTCCGAACTATGGTCATCCACGATCGTTACACCGCTTCCGGGTATGCATGCCTGAATTGAGTTCAGGCAGTTCTCAAGGTATCTGCCACGATTATAGGAGAAGACATAAATATGTAATCTAATCGGCATGAAAAAAAACTTCTTTCTTTTCACCGGTTTTTCTATTTAACAAATACAGTGTCTGTAAGAGGTTAAACTGCTGCTTTCTTGTAAGTTTATCAATGTCAGCAGGTTCTTGAATAACATATTCCAAAGCATTCATTTCAAACCCAAAAGACGATAAAATTTTTTCAGTATTCAATGAATCCAGCAACCGACTACGTTCGCCCCATGAACCATGATAGCCTGTAATCAATCCTGTTAACCTTCCCGTCCTTCTGCAAGCACTGATGAAAATACGGATTGGGATATTGCTCCACCAGGAAAGATATGGCAGCCATCCTTTCCCATGAGGCACCCATTTCGCAGGTTTAAGATAGGGTCGCATTGCTTTGTGAAACAGTCTTCGATTCAACTTCCATGGCATTGGAGTTCCAGCCGCCAATTTTATCACTTCATTAGACAAAAATGGTTCATATATTCTAAAAAGACGACGATTTACCAAATATCCGGGATTTGCCTGTCCCATAGATCTTGGCCAGTTATGAAACCATTCATGGAGTGAATTATTTCGAAATTTGCGGAGATAACTCAGAAATTCACTACGGCGTCGGTCTATTTCAAGCAGCACGTTTTTTTTAAAAAAATCACTTTGTACGGGTTTGCTGTGTCCTTCTTCAACTGTAATAAACTCATAAATGGCAGATAGTTTTTTTTGAAGCTTGTTTTTTCGAGAGTCATACCCTTTTAGCAATGCATTGGCAATGAATCCGCCAAAAACTGCATCATACTCTGCCAGTTTGCACTCCTTATGAAATCCAAGAGTGTGCGCATTCAGGTACTGTTGACCACTTCCTACCAAATCTGATGCTTCAGGCAAAATGTTCAAATAGTAACCGGGTTTTCGAAACATAATATTCAGTTGCAAGTCATATGCTTTTGAAATTTTTTGAGCAATTTTTCCTTCCCGGTTCATATAGTCTAAAAAAACAAAGGCTTCTTTCTTCAGATGATTTGGCAACATACCGGCCACCACCCTTGAATCCTCCCCGCCGCTTAAAAATGATGCAACTTTATCCATCCCTTCCGTTACCCGTGAAATGTAAACGGAAACGGCTTTTCTGAGGTCGCGTGCCGCCTCATCAATATTTTTATAATCTATTTTTTCCATCGGCTCCCAATAGAGCTCAGGGGCTAATTCAGAAACAGGTTTTGAATTAGGATCAAACTCATGTATAGCAGCGGGGTAGCATTGCCTAAGTTTTTTATAAGCAGTATAGGGAAAAGTTATCACGCCATTCAGGATAAAATCCGTCAGAGATACTTTGTCGATTTCATCACGTTGTCCGCATGATTTGGCAAGCGCATCAATATGGGTCCCCAAGGCTATGAGATCTTTGTCGACATATTTATAGACAGGGATAGAAAGCATCAGATCAGTGATGCACTGAATTTTACTATTTAACTTATCAACTATCAAAACTGTAAATGGTCCGGAGAGGTCTTCATCCCATTTAAAGTTCTCTGAATTGAAACGTTCATACAGTGATAATGATCCGACATTTGATTTGTCACCAGTAAGAAAATCATTATTCTGATACGTAAGTACTGGACCACCTATTACCACGACCAAGTGTTCATTATTTTCAAATGGCTGGAAACCATTATACAAATTTCGGCTTACAGCCAAGCTTCCCCAATTCCCATGGAATTCAGTTGTTTCTGGTGGGTCATCTTGATAGATATCGTGGATAAGCCCCGTTAGCTGGCCAAGCTTTTTTATTTTTGAAGAATAAAGAAAGTCGCTCACAATATTTAGACTTTAATTATCCATTTAAAAAATCACACCAAATATTAACTCTATACGCAATTATTAACTTCTGCTTGCCGAACTTTTAATTCTCTGCAATATATCCTTGGTAAATTCATCAAAAATTGGTTTTCGGCTTGCAAATTGATACAACCAGCTGGCTCCGCCTCTTAAATTCATTTCGAGAAATACAGGATTTCCATTAACATCAACAGGAAAATCCCATGAAACAAAATCAAAATGGTAAACTTGTTGATGTAGCTTTTTGCCATATTCCCGTAGTTCATCAAATTTCGGAATAGTTTTTCTGTTTTTGAAATCATAACCGGTAGTAGGATGGTATCTTAAATGATTACCTTTTTTATCAACAGCAGAATCATTCAGGAGGCCTTCGTTATTAATTCCACACCATATCCCTTCTGTTCCAGCATTATCAGTAATTTTACCATCCACACCAAATTTAGCGATGGCCAAAAGTGTAAATATTTCTCCCTCCCAGCGCAGAGTTGCAAGCCGAATGGTATTCAGTGAACTTGGATGAGGTTCAGCAAGAACCGGATGCTGACTCATTTTTTGCTGAATAACAAATTCTTTTCCGTATATTTTTTCAAGATCATCAATCTGTATAAGCTTTTTATTTTTATATAGATTTTTATTTATAATTTCTAGATTTTTTATACCTACACCGTTATCTGTTCTAGTCCCTTTAACAATAAATGATTCTACTTTATCATTTATTAGAATATTTATAATTGAATTACGATCTATTGGATTGTTATATTTATCATAGTAATTTCCATGCATACACTTAATAACATTAAGCATTCTTATTGTTTCATCATGCAGCAACACATCAGCCATATTTTTGTCGATATATGCTGGCTTAAGCAAAAAATCGTTTAAAAATGGGATGATTTCATTGATATATGTGGTATGTGGTAAATATCGTTCGTCTTCTTTTCCAATAACATTGGCGCAGGCAAAGTGCCATATTGGGTTTACTTTTTTACCATAATGCTGTTTCCAATAACTCTGAATCCTCTTTTCATAATTTTTACTTCCCTTTTTATGAATATTGTTATTTGCCCTGAATAACTTAAGACATTCTTGTCTGTGCCTTCTACGTCTAAAACCATTTAGTATTTTTTTTACTATTTCTTTTGCCACTTTCATTTTTAGATAATTTTTAGTTTATGAAAAACTTTAATCACAGTGGAAGTCTTAATATATAGAATAAATGCTAACAATGTACACAAACTTTGTCATCTCAGGAGATTCTATAAATAGGTTTTTATTGGACAGAGTCTTGTCTTATTAATTCATTAGACGATACATTATCTATAAACTCTGATCCTATCTTCAGATTTGAAACAGCGTTTCTATTTGTATTAACTATGCAAAGTGGAATCTCCCTGTTATTTGCAATTTTCTCACAAAGCTTGGATATTTGAATTGCAGTTTTTGTTATTCCGTTCTCATTACCCCATCGATATTTTGCCATTTTATTATCTCCACGCCTGTCACGCGAAGAACATCTATTAATAATAATCTCTTTATCAGCTTCAAATACAATAATTCCATTTGGCTTGGGCATCGCATAAAAAAACTTTTCAGCCGATTTCAAAGGCTCTTTACAACATAAACTTAGACATAAAAGCATATGCGAAACTGATTCATCGAAAATAACAGTTTTTTGAATCTCGGTATTTTGAAAAACAATTATTGAATTAACAAGAGAAGTTAGCCAATTTATACGAACTACCCAGGGAGTATGAAATTTAACATTTGCATCATTTAAAGCTATAAATAGGGGCTCCCATTGCTTGTTGTCAACAATTTCTAGCTGATGATTAATATTAAATGACTTTTTTATTTTGTGTTCTAATAAACCAGTTAATGATAATGTATGCAATTTTAATTGCCCTGTAATGTCTCTTTTTTTTAGAAACTCTTTCTTACCGATGTGTAATTTTAAGTCATGTGGGTTAATTAATTGATTTGCCCTTCCTTTATAAGAAAGTAATTTAGAGTAATAATGACTTTTCCCCACTCCTGGTGGACCTATAAATTCAATTCTTTTCATTATATTTATAGTGATATTAAAGCTTAATTATACTTTGTATATATACATAATAATAAATAATGTTAAATATAATAAAATATATAACTTACTGGCCGTAAATATAAAGAATAACAATCAAAAATAGTTAAGAGAGCATCTAATATAGTCACTGTTCCATGGCCATTTCACGGAACTGCTTACTGGATGAAATCAACTCCTGATATGTTCCCTGTTTGACTATCTTTCCGGCATCCATGAGGTATAAAATATCGCAGTTCATTACAGTAGTCAGCCGGTGTGCTATCATTATGATAGTTCGTTCACCTTTGAGTTCTTCGATAGCTTTGATGATCTGTTTTTCTGTGATATTATCCAGGGCTGATGTCGCCTCATCCATTACCAGCACCTGCGGATCGTGATAAAGCGCTCTGGCTATACCGACACGCTGACGCTGTCCCCCGGACAATCTTGTACCTCTCTCACCTATAATCGTATCCAGGCCATGAGGCAATCGGTGCACCAGATCCTCTAGTTGTGCCAACCTGACTGCCTTCCACACCTGTTTGTCATCAATTTTATCCCCGGGGAGTCCAAAGGCAATATTCTGCCGCAGAGTCTCATCGGCAAGATAGATAAATTGAGGGATATAGCCTATATTTCGTTGCCAGGCAGAAAGGTTATCATTTATGTCCTTGCCGTCAACCAGGACACTTCCACTTTGCGGCTCAAGCAAGCCAAGCAGCAAGTCCACCACCGTTGTCTTTCCGGCACCGGAACTTCCGGTAAAAGCTACCGCTTTTCCTCTCGGGATTATGAATGACACCCCATTCAGAGCCTGTTCATCAGATTCCGGATAGTGGTAATGAACATCTTTAATTTCAATATTATTTTTGAGTAAAAATCTCTCTTTTCTGTCGCGATCAGCACTTAAGATTTTCCTGTATTCCGCCAGCTCCACCATGTCATTATAGACCGGATCAACAGATACAATATTATATCGGAGCCGGGTAAGAATACTGGTGATTTGCTGAACTGCGGGCATCAGCCGGACGGTAGCCATGGCGAAAAGAGCCATAATCGGAATAATCGCAGTTATCGGCCGGCCCTGGATGACCATGGTGACAGCAATCAGCATAATACCCACTACGGCAAGCGTTTCAACCACAGGTTTGGGAATTTTTGCAAGAAACTGATGAACGGTCATCAATCGGGAACTGCGAAGCGAAGCTTTCCGGAACACATTTATAAATTCATCCTCCCGGTTGAGTACCCTGGCATCTTTGATCCCGCCCAGACCCTGATTTACCGATTTGATCATTTCCCGCCGCATTTTTTGCTCTTCACGGCCATATTTTTTCATTTTCTTCTGCGTAAGCAAAAGAAAGCTCCCCACGGTTGATCCCATGACAAGAAATACGATCAACGAGATTACCGGTTCCATTATGACCAGAAATAGTATAATAGACAACACCATCACCAGCTCTTTGGACAATTCAAGTACCGGTTTCAACACTTGTTTGACAATCATCCGGACTTCCTGAGTGGAATTTCGCAGCAATTCCGCCGTGTTTCGCTGCAAATGAAACGTATAGGGCGCCTGCATGTACGATGTCATGAGCTCCCGGGATATGGTATAGTTTCTTTTATATACGAATCGGGCCTGGATATAGAAATACGCAATCATGTACAGATTTTTAACAACAAAAATCACTATGAGCGCACCTCCCCCCCATATGAGCAATTCTCTTGATGTAGTGATATTCAGTGATGCAAATATACGTTCTACGGGTTCATACTGAAGCACACGATCCGGATCGGCTACTATGGATACAAAGGCCGGTATCATTCCAATTCCGGCCACTTCAAGCAGCGCTGCAAACATCATCATAAAAAAGAGAATCACCAGCTTGACGGGATCCCCTTTCGGAAGCAGATAGATAATTTTTCTAAGTGCCGTAAGCAAAATCGTTAGCTATAAAGTGAATGGCTGCAAGCCGGTTATAAAATTCGCTCCAGCAGAAAATATCCGCCTGCCAGTGAACCCAGTGTTGATACCCCGAACAGGATGTACTGCAGTGTCGTCGGACGCTCCCGGATGTACACTGTTACATACTCCCCGTTCCGCAACGGATAATTCCGCATGTCCGGCGGGAAGGGTTCGCTCAGCCGGTATGTCCATCGTTCCACGTACTCCCCGTTTTCATTTTCATCTTTTCTGTTAAGATATACATCCACCTGAGGAGTTGTAAAGTATCCGAGAACATTGGTTCCCCCTCTGGATCTTCTTCCGCTTGATATATCAGGCCCGCCGGTATAGGAGAGTATTTCACTTACCGATGTCCCCCTGGGCACCATAAACCGGCCTCTCTGACTGACAGCACCCCAGACATTGACGGTGTCGGCAAGCACACCCGGAGGTGCAAGCCGGACAATATCGGGGGAGAAACGCGCATAGGGGGCCTGCTCCTGGGCTTTGGCAGGTATTGCTGCCAGCGTGGCCAACAGTAAAACCAGAAATGCTGTTCTAATGAATAGCGGGATCATATTAATTCAGTGATTAAAATTTTTTTTGAGGATTGTTTAATGCTGCAATCAGCAGATTTCAAGCCGCATTCCGGATCACACATTTTCCTTCTCTTTTTTATCCGGCTTTTTCACCTTGTTGCTGTAGGATTTGTACACTTTGTCGTTATAGGCATATTTGCGATTGTCGGTGTAGTACCCGGATGCCACTTTCGGGTTGAAATCGTTCAGCACGGTCCCCACAACCTCGGCACTGATACTGTTCAGGTTTTCAATCAGATGATCGAGCTCCGGCGTTTTTGACTTGTTGAAGCGAACAAGTGCAATGACACCGTCCGACATCCGGATCAGTGGTGCCGCATCGGAGATGATTCCGAAAGGAGCCGTATCAATAAGTATGTAATCGTACTTATCTGTGACTTCTTCTATTAGCCGGCGCATCTTGTTGCTGTTGATGGCCCGGTCCGGACTCACCGTCTGCTTGCCCGATGTCAGTATATCCAGTCCCGGAGCCTGTGCCGAAACAATTAGTTCTTCCAGTGGGGTATCATCAAAAAGATAGTCCGTTATACCCGGTTCCATATCAAGTCCGAACATCCGGTGTACATGTGGTTTTCTGAAGTCACAATCCAGCAGCAGCACTCTGTTGCCGCTTTCACCCATGGTTATTGCCAGATTGGAGATGGTAGTGGTTTTGCCCTCCCCTTTCCCGGGGCTGGTCAATACGAACAGCTTGTTCCTGCTGTCCGGATTGTTGAACCTCAGATTGTTAAACAGTCTGCGGAAGCTTTCAGAAACGTTGGAAATGGGGTCATAAAGCGGCACCAGAAGTGTAGACAGTTTTTTGTCCACTACCTTGTAGTGTGACTGACCTTTAAACTGACTCCTGATCACCGGTTTCATGTCCGGTATGACCGAGAGTACGGGCAGACCGTATTTTTTAAGCAGGTCAATACTGTCTATCCGGTAATCCAGCATCACTCTCAGGAACACTCCGGAGACGGCAAGTCCCATTCCAAGCAGTATGCCGAGAAGCAGATTCGTGGGAACATCCGGCCTGAAGGGTGAGCCAGGCTGCAAGGCATCCTCAAAGATGCGCCCGCTTCCTCGTGTGCTCTGCTCCATGAGTCCCATTTCAAATGCTCTGCCGGCCAGTTCATTGTACATTCTCTCATCACGCTCTCGTTCCCGCTGCAGACGGGCCATACGTGTCTGTTTTTCCGGGAGCTGATCCAGTTCTTCATTATAATCGGAAATACGTTTTTCGGCCAGGTTGATCAGCGACTGCAGTCTTATTCTTTCCACGGTAAGGTCGGCAATCTGACGCTGCAGTTCCAGAATACGGGAGTTCATTTCGCCCGCTTCGGTAAACAGGAAACCCCTGGTCTGATCAAGCCCTTCGGATACCAGCTCATCAATTTCATTGCTGATCTGATCCATTTCATTGTTGATTTCCTTGAGTCTGGGCTCCTGATCTTCATTAGTGCGCAATGACGGGTTTTTGTTAAGCATCAGCATGCGTTCAATGGTCAGGTTGGCCATATTTTCCTGAAGCATCCGCACCCGGGCCGTGGTTGCGGATTTCATCTGGTCGGTAAGTCCCGGTTCAATTTCATTGAGCTCATCCTGCGCACGTTCTTTCCGGTTTTCTATGGACTCCAGTTCCAGCCGGTTTCTTTCGGCTTCTTCCTCAAGGGTATGTACCTGACCGACGAGTCTGTCCGTATGACTGGCCAGATTCAGTCCGCCGGGTTCACTTCGCATAAAGTCTTCGATTCTCTGTTCGGAGTCAGCAAGACGTCCCCCAACTTTGTTAAGCATTTCATCCTGCAGATACTGAAGCGTTGCCTGAATTGACGAGCGCGCACGCTCATCCGTCAATTCCACAAATTCGTTCATAAACAGATTGGCCAGCTCTTTTGCTTCAAGAGGATCATGAGAAATATAGCTGATTTCAATAAGATCGTCAGATCCGGATACACGTTTCACATCGGCTTTGCTGCGCAGGCGCGAGACAACCTGCCCTTTGGCAGCCTTCAGAGGTTCATTGCCCTCAATTTCACGAAGGAGCACCGGAAATACTTCCCCGTTGCTCATTACTTCCTGTTCCATGAGCTTTTCGGCAATGCGTTCTGCAAACACGCGTGATTTCAGTAACTGGACGTGATTATCCATGGATCTGGTGCCTGCCGGACCAAGAGACCGGTTCAATCTGCTGGTGATATCGCCGCCCGAAGAGAGTGACTCTTCACTATCCTGATGAATGATGATCATACCGGAAGCGAGATATTCCGGAGTTATATTCTCAGTGTAATACCATGCTGCTACACCTCCTGCCAGTGCAGCCAGCAGTATGAGCCACTTGAAGCGCAGCAGTCCTGCCATGATCTTCTGCTGCATGTAATTGCCCTGGTCCTGCTCCATGGCGCTGCCTGGATTAGCTCCTTTACCGGTAGCCGGTCGCGCCCCGGATCCGGATGCGTTTCCGTTTGAGGAGGAATGATTGCCGTTGTAGAGAGGTTCTGAGTCTACCATAGTGATAGCCTTTAATTAATTGATATGCTGCAGATATCGATATTGAATCGTTTTGCCGGTGCAGCTCCGCCTTGTAAGTCCCATTATTAAAAGCTTTTAATGGGCTTCAGCACTACCTTCAGAAACACCTGAAAATCCTTTGAAATCTCAGAGTGCTTCATACCTGTAAAACCGAACCCTGATATGCGATATCAAAGGTTATTACAGATTGCTTTAATGCCAAAACATCATTACTGGCATTGCTGCCATTAATGCAATGAAACCATAAAACATGCATACAAATCCGGTACAACAAACAAGGCTTGCCTTGCAAGTTGATGTACATCAAGCTACTAATCCGGCCCTCATGATGCAAATTAGAAATAACTAATAACCAGTCAGTTACAGCTATCCCGCATCCTACAAAAACATTAACATATTGTTATTCTTTAATGGTTTCAGGCAGTTTTGAAGAAAAGCGCTTTTTACCCCTTGAAACAGAAGTGATAGGAGGGTTGTCTCTTCATGAAGTTAAATGATTGCTAATAAAGAGAGTTCAATTATTAAAAAAGGGAGCACAAATCGTTCTGTTTGTACTCCCTTCGCAGATAGGTATCCTGGACCGGAGTGTGATATTGAAAGCCAAGATGCTATTTGATCAATAGCATCTGTCTGCTTTTTACATAGTCATTAGTCTGCAATCGATACAGATACACACCGCTGGATAAATCAGAGGCATCAAACACGACTTCATGACTGCCGGATGGTTTTACTTCGTTAAGAAGTGTCATGACGCGCTGACCAGCCACATTGTATACCTCCAGGGTGACATGCTCCTGCTCGGGAAGTGAAAAGCTTATAATCGTCTCCGGATTAAACGGGTTTGGATAATTTTGCTCCAGCTCGATCCGGGACGGAGTTTCATCATTTCTTGATGAAGTTGGAATATCTTCGGTTTCAAACAGCTCTTCCGGTAACAACAGCTCTTCCGTGCTTCTTGCCAGATACGGTGGTACCGTATATAAACTCAAAGTGCGGTTTCTTTCTCCCTCGACACTCCAGAATGTATTATCAAGACCTTCCGGCACAGGGATAACAAAGGATCCTTCGCCATCTTCTGTATTCTGCCATCCGGTAAATTCATTGCCACTACCATCATAAAAATCAACGCTACTGTGTGAACTAAGGTGCCCGGCTACGACGGAAGTTCCTTCAGGAACATAAAAATAAAGATGAAAACCGCGTTGAAAACTAAAAGGATGTTCTTTGCTGGCACGGATTGACATAGGTTGTCCCTCCGGCCACTCCAATGCAGTCCTGTCGTTTCCGTCGTTCCATTGCAGCTCATGAAGTCCATTTGACGGTGATACCAGCTCAACTTCATAAAATTCACCGTCAGGCGGCACACTATGATCCCTGTCCACCGTATCGGCATTTGCAACTTTGATCAAATTAATTCGAACATTACCTCGATCCTGGAAATGAGAGATTCCTCCACCTCTCACCTTCAAAGGTAGCACCCCATCCGCCTCCAGCCATGTGAACATGCTGTTTTCTCCACGAAATCTTCCTGTACTTCCAAAATTCACTGAAGGTACTTCTATTTTATCGACTGCCGGTACCAGATTGTCACCAAATGAGACCGGATCAAAGTTGCCTTGCTCTGTCGATCGGTTGACATGAAACCGGATTTCATCTGACCATGGCCCTTCGAATTCATTCAGTGCCCGAACTCTCCACACATAATCTTCCCCTTCCTCCAAACCATTTGAATATTTAAAATGCGTGTCCGTAACAATGGTATCAATTTTAACATTATCAAAATCGGGTAAGCCTGCCTGGAGTTGGTATTCCCTCGCCTGAGGCATCTCCTCCCAAGCAAAAACCGGTTTGGCGGGTACCCACTGGTTTGATGAAGGAGCTTCAAGATTCACTTTGTCAAGTTCACCGCTGCCAGTCAATGTCGGACGGATCGTTGCCCGTTCAAAATCACGTCCGTCCACACGGATGTTAACTTCCAGTTCCAGTGGCGGATCAAATCCTTCAACATCATGTATCATATTATCCGGAGCCGTCACTTCAATCTCTGTTGTATCACCGGTTATCTCAATAATCTGCTTTTCGGTTTGCCATGAGGACGGGTCATTTTGCTCATAAACAATCAGTTTACTTCCTAAGGGAAAACGGCTGACATCTCTTTCATGATCACTTGCATTTCCGGTATTCAGCTTCAAAACAACAGACTCACCATTTTCAGGAGCCTGCGATTTGAATTGACCCATGATGTCACGCCGTTCATATCGCAGACCTTCTGTCATGCTCTGCCCTGTATATATATGTGACAGTTTGTGAGCAAGATCAAGGTCTACAGCCTGTTCCATAACTTCATCCTGATACATGCCGTCATCGTCTTTAATTAGCTCCAGCCGGTCTAGTACCGTTCCGTCATATTTTATGACATCCATCTCAAGCTGGTTACCATCCACACGAAAATGGGTGTACACATGTTCTCTTTTTCCAATACCTCCCGCTACAACAGGGCTCGGACGTACACTACGGCTATTGCCGTTTGAATTGATAGTAATATAATGCACCGGTTTGACTCCTTTGGATCCGAAGGGAATTCTTCGTTCATACATATGGTCATGAGCCGTGATTACGATGTCTACACCATGTTCTTCAAATATCCTTGAAAAGTCTTTATAATATTCGTTGCGTAGCCAGTTTCCACGACTAGCAACACTCGTCCATGATTCGTGGCTGGATACAATAATCCATTCCGCTTCCGACTGTGAAAGCACCTCTTCCACCCACTGCACCTGTTCCTCAATTTCATAGACATGATCAAGAATGATCACCAGGATATTACCGTATTGCATCGTGTAGTAAGTACCGGCATCGTCTTCATCATCAGGATTGCCATCCGGATCATTAAAAGCAAACAGAGATCGGAAGTTTCTGGCCGGTCGAACATCATGCGCTCCCACAACCGGAAGAAAAATGCTGTTTTGCAGATATGGACGGGCAACTTTTAAGTAGCCTTCCCAACGACTCCAGTCGTGACCTCTTCCTCCTCTCAAATCCCCGGCATGAATGACAAAGTCAGGTTTAATTTCACCAACCGGTTCTGATATGCGAATATATGAACTATTAATGGTGTTAGCATGCCCATCACCAACAGCCACAAATTCAACAGGTACAGACTCACCCGGCTTTGGAGGCGTCTTGAATCGCCCGCTGGCGGTGGACTCTCCGTCCCCGCATTGCACCTCATAGTGATACTCAGTATGGGGTTGCAGTTCTTCTACTTTGGACAGATGCCTGAGATGATCCAGCTCGTCCTCCTCAGAATTGCGATCCCTAAAAAGTGGTATAGAAACTACTGCTTTTACGTTCTGCTGTTCTTCGCCTCCGTTAGCTTCAATCGCCACACTGCCGGCATCGGTACCGGCCGGGGTCACCCAGACTATTTGGGCTCTGTCGTGTTCGACATGCAAAACATAAGGTCCTCCGATAAAACAGTCACTGCCATCGGCTGACTGCCCTGCGAGGCCCAGCATTAAAAAAGGAAACAACACATATAAAACTGCTCTCCGACAGTAAGTAATAACCGTATTCATAAAATAACTCCGGGTAATTTTTATCATTTTTTGATATTCATCAAGGATGAGTTATTCATCACTTGACCAGCATCATTTGTTTGGTTTCAATGAATGTATCGGTCTGAAGCCGGTACAGATACACCCCGCTGGACAATCCGGCACCGTCGAAGGTTACCTCGTACCTGCCCGGTGACTTTTCTTCGTTCAACAGCGTGGTCACCCGTTGTCCAAGCACATTATACACTTCCAGTGTGACGTGTGACTGCTCCGGAACGGCAAACCGGATCTGTGTCACGGGATTGAACGGGTTTGGATAATTTTGTCCCAACTCGTATGTATCCGGCTGCTCTTCCTGTCCGGCAGAGGTCGGCGTATCATCTTCCTCAAAAAGTTCTTTGGGCAGCAGCAATTCCTGTTCACTGCGCGCCAGGTACGGGGGCACGGTCATCAGCCTCAAAGTTCTGTTGCGATCAGCTGATATTCTCCAAAGGCTGCCGTCCTGTCCTTCTTTGACTGGCAACGCGAAATATCCACTCTCTTCTTCGTTCTGCCAGCCTTCTATTTTGTCTCCATTGTTATCTCTGAAGGTGACATTGAAGTGATGGTTCAGATATCCCCCAACAACTTTTGTACCTTCCGGCACATAAAAAAACAGTCGGAAGTCACGCTGAAAACTGAAAGGGCTGTCCAAACTGGCACGAACCGTCATCGGATGGCCTTCGTCCCATTCCAGGTATGTGCGGTCTCTACCGTCGTTCCACATCAGCTCATGCAAACCATCATATTCAGAGGTCAATTCTATCTGATAGGTTTCCCCGTCCGGCGGCACACTATCATCGAAATCCACCGCTTCCGTTGTTGCTTCCCTGGGTGACATCAGATGAAAACGGACATTTCCCCTGTCCTGGTAATGGGATATGGTTCCGCCCCGGACATCCAGCTCCAATGGCTCCCCGGCCCGTAGCCATGTGAACATACTCTTTTCGCCACGAAAGCCGCGTCCGAAACTGCCTGTTCTCACTTCCGGCAAGTCAAGGTATGAATCAGCAGGTACCAGATCCTTACTGTAGGTAACAATATCAAAATCCAGCTCCTCTTTTTCATATTTTTCCAGCCCATTGCTGACAAACTCCGCAATTTCTTCATCCGTAAATAATTTGCTGCTTTTCCAGGGCTCCATATCTGTCAGTTCCCGACCTACCCGTAATCGCCCAGGATCCGCTTCTCTTGGAATTTCTACAGAAACATCCGACCTCCGAAAGTGATGATATAAATGACGCACAGGAGACATCATGATGCTTTGCATTCTGTAGAGATGGCGAAACGTACTTTCTGCAGCACTTTGACGGGCTCCGTCAGAGTCAGCATCACTGACTTTTGAATAAAGCTCTACATATCTAGTATAAAGTACTATTTCATCAAGTCGGGCTCTAACTTCAGGGTCATCAGTGATTTCTCTGGCTTCAGAAAGGTATTCGTACATATGCGCCAGCACATCGTTGGTAGTACGGGGTACAGAACGACCGCGGCCGACCAGTTCATAAAATTTACGCATAGGTTCCATGGCTTCGCCAAATGACTTTTCAAGAAATTCTTCGATGATCTCTTCGACGTTTTCAGTCAATGACATATCCCAAAGTAATCTTGAGGACAAATAAAACCCTGGTCCATTAACCGGCCATGAGTCCACTGAGTTGGCATTCATAAAACGAGCTCCGTTTTCATGAAATCCGGAAAGTCTGTCGGCCAGACGCGGGATGTTGCCACCCACACCTGAGCGCGGCATTCCCTGTCCCCAAACAAAGGTGTCATAGTAGTCGCGAATACCGATCATCGCACCTTGCCGGCCCCAGCCTTCCACCAATTCATCCACAGAATAGCCTGCATGTGTATATGCAGTAGCTACACTGACAACCACATTGGGATGGACTTCAATATCAGGTGGAGCAGAGTGCAAGTTATAAGCATAAATACCCACATACCTGTCACCCATACCCAAATCGTTGATGGCTTCTGCTACGGCATTGGCAAGATAGACCACTCTGTCACTGATCGAACCCATTGCCTGCTCCTCGGGTGAATCGCACCAGCCGCCTCCATCAGAAGGCTCCATTGAGACACTCATTCGGTCCGGATCGTCTTTGATCCGATTGACGGCATCCTGGACTACAAGATCTACCAATCCTTCCTCAGAAACACGAAATTTTGAGCTGGATTCTGCTGTATATTGTGGATTGGCATCAAACTCTTCCTGATTCCTACGAATGATTGAATTGTAAGCATGTCCAGTAGCAACACCGAAGGAGGATGTCATACGATTGCGGTCCTGCCATTCATGCCATAATTGCCTGTGGGTATATGCCGCTTCCCGCGGTCCATTGCGATTATAAAAATCCGGACTTTCGAATGAACTGATGTCGGCACTCAAGTCGGGTTTGTCGGGAATGATTTCCCAGGTTTCGGTCGGGAAGTATTGCCGGTAGCCCAGTTCGTACAGGAGGGTCCATACGGCGTGCTGGGAAGCAAGGTCGGTTGCACCAACCAGGTAAACGCCCGATCCGTGCGAGTGGACCAGGTGTTCGTCGCCACGGGCCGGATTCCGGGAGTCGAAAAGATCGTCCAGGTCAAGACCGGGGAAATCGCTGTAGGTTCCGACGGCTATGCCACTTGATCCGTTTCCGGTCGTGACACTGAATGACCCGCCTGTGATTTTGCCAAGGTAGTCAGCCAGCTCGTTGGCGGCGTCGGTTGTGGTTCTTGAAGCATCCGGACCCACGACCACTTCCATTGATGCCTGGCCACCGCTTGCCAATACGGTGTTTTGCGGGCTTCCGATATCGTTCAGTTTATCTGATCCGGACAGGTCTTCGCTTTGTGATGTTCCGGTAAATGCAAACAGGGTAACGGAAAGGCCGATAAGGAATACCACTCTCCCCGTTTTCGTAAAAAATGTCGTAAAATGATTCATCCTGCTTTGATAAATTTGAGATTGATTTGTTTAACTCCGTTGCCCTATCCTGATTTAAATCAACGCCTTATAAATTATATACGCAGCATTGCGAAGATTGGTACAACGGGCCGTCTGTTATTTTGATTCTGTCACCGTGTTTCAGTTATTCTGAAACGGACGCCATTGCAATTGCTTCCGGCATCTGACCGGAGATTCCATACAAATGGTGCCTGAGAAATACGTATGTTCCTGCATTGCATCCCCGAATGCGTGCGAAGAATGGGATGATCGGTGCGATGCAAACTGCGCAGCGTGTGCCGGCATTCCGGCGATATCTTTAATCTTGCGGACTGCAAAATAGGTCTGGCCGGATATTTCTTCGAAATCGAATATGGCGAATCCGTTTGAATGAAGGCGGTCAAAGACTTCATCGATCGGCAAAACCCGGTTGACATCCCTGATCGTCAGGGCATACCATTTTTTGGATATTTTTGATACGGGACGGAAAAAGGTGACTATGTAATGAACCATCCGGAATATCCACTGCATCGGGGCTGAATAATCCCTTCTGATCCGTCTTTTCAGCTGCTTTTCTGTCTCAACACACCCGATGAATGTCCCGCCGTCGACAAGTGAGCGGTTAACGGTTGCCAGAAACCGGTTCAGGTGACGGGCGTGATTGATCTTGTGATAGCAGACGATACCTTCATGGCTGAATGGCGTCAGAGATTCGCTCATTTCGTTGGTTGCACCAAAGAGGTAACGAAGTTTTTCCTCACTCCCCTTCCAGTTGGCACCAACAAAATGACGGACCCTCGTTCTGGGGTTTGCATTGCGGGTGCAGGGATTTCCCGGCTTTGTTACAGCGGGTGTATGTGTATTATTATACAGTGTTGACTGTTTCATAATATTCTGTGAGTATTGGTGACCCCGGACATCGTTCTGATAATCAGTATTTTACTGCATGCTTTTGTACAATTGAAACGACACAATATGATAAACTGAGGAAAAAATATTAAGAACTTTTAACTATTGCAACATCTACTTGTATTTCACCGACTTACCACTATGTTTGTCTGTTATGTTTATCGGCCGGAATAAATTATGACCGGGCTCCATTACAATGGCAGTTGCAGGGCTGGATATATTGTCCTTCTTAGCCATGTTTTTTAGCGGTTCAGGTGCGATTTGCATTTCAGGTTCAATTCGTGATTTCAGGTGTGATTGAAATCTGCAGATTCATTTACCCGGTCTGTCAGTGTGTATTGGCACGTGGCAATGCACTTATTACGAATCCGCCGATGGCTATGACCAGTGATAATTTTGAAATAATCTGCAAAAGGACCTGAATCAGCAGCGGCATCTCATTGCGGGCGTGAGGACTGCATACTGCCAAAAATATTTTTTAAAAAAAAGCCCGGCACACGATTGCATGCCGGGCTTCTATTTCTCTTCAGGAATATATCCTGAATCTCTGCTGAAGATTAGCTTCTCTCAATGGAAAATCTGTAATCCTGAAAAATCAATTGCTCTGGTTTACGGTTGCGGAGTTATTATCTCCTGACTGGTAAACGGATGCCGAATTGTACTGACCGTCCTGAATCAGATCTATGCTGTTGAAGTTGCCGTTCTGATACAGGCCGGGATCACTCCACCAATTGGATCCGGCAACGTTGCCTTCGCCATCCTGTGTTACGTTCAGCACATTGCCGCTTCCCTGCTGATCGGCACCGACGCTGTTTCCTTCACCATACTGATTGATCAGAGCAGTGCTGCCGCTGCCGCCGGCCTGACGCAGACGGGCATTGTGGTAATCTCCGTCCTGGAGGATGGTCGCATCAAATCCGCCTGACTGGTTGAGCTGTGACTGATTGCCGTCACCTGTCTGAATCTGCTCACCGGTATTTTGTCCGGCAAATGCACGGACTTCGGAGTAGTTATTGTCACCTTCCTGCACCTGTGTGTGGTCATCGCCTGCCCAGAACTGCTCGATGGAGGCTTCATTGTAGGAACCGTCCTGAGCAGCGCTGGCGACGTTGTCATCACCTTCCTGAACCACGTTTACCATGTTGCCGAATCCATCAGAGCTGACCATGGCCTCATTATCATCACCATCCTGAAGAAGCAGGACACTTGATGAGTAATCACCGAAGGAGAAAAGGTAATTTCTCTGGAAAATATCGGCAAAGTTTCCGCTGCCTTCCTGGGTGACTTCCGCTCTGGTACTGGTGTTATCCTGCAGCAGATTCAGCTGATTGCCTGTTCCGGCCTGCTCGACATCGGCCCAGTGCCACTGTCCGTACTGCTGACTGACCACTGCTTCGTTGGCGCTTCCATCCTGAAGAATGTCGATAAACATGTTATCATTGCCCAGAGACTGTGAGGCGTCGGCCTGGTTATTGCTTCCAATCTGTTCGATATCCACTTCGGAGTCGTCAATTTCCTGCGATACGGTTGCCTGATTATTCTGTGCAAACGTTACTCCGGCCGTAAACAAAATTGCAACGAAAAAAGCGGTAAACTTTTTCATGGGTGGTCACCTTATTTTGTTAAACTTTTCTTATTACACTGGTCATGTATGTTGTTTCAGGACAAAATCAAACCTCGAACAAAGTTAACCATGTACCATGAACAACATCATGTATTACGTAATGTTATTAATGACCTCGATTATCCTGCAACGCATTAATAACATATATGAATCTGTACTATAGATATCACTCTCATTTCATACATGCAAATTAGAGTATGTTAATTAAAATCATTTAATAATGTAGAATATGTTGATCCTGAATGACTTTACGGGACATCGGCATGCAAGGCCGGGTATTTCCCCAAGCCGCCGGGTAATTCCGAAAGCTTGCAGAGGAGTGGCTGCATGACGGGAGGTTTGTGATTCGCAGGAAGTGTTTGCTTCAAATGACTTCCTTTCAATAAAAAGGCCCGGCACACATCGCATGTACCGGGCCGGATACCAGCCTTTATATCATCAGGTACCGTGTTCACTGATTACCAGCAAACAAACCGGTACTCTGAAGTTTATTGCCGCCTATCAGTTGGACTGAGTTACGTTGGCGGTATTATTGTCGCCATACTGATGAACCGAAGCTGAGTGATTGTCACCAGTCTGGGAAAGATCAATCATGTTGTCATTTCCATCCTGAACCAGTCCGGGGTTGGCCCACCAGTCGGATCCGGCGTAGTTTCCACTGCCATCCTGCAGGACATGCATTACATTGCCGCTTCCCTGCTGCTCGGCGCCGATGGAATTGTCATCACCATCCTGGGTCAGATAAGCGCTGCTTCCGCTGCCACCGGCCTGGCGCAGACGTGCATCGTTGCCGTCACCATCCTGGGACATTACAGCATCGAAGCCGCCGGACTGGTTGAGCTGCATATGGTTGTCATTACCAACCTGGGTCTGATCACCGGTGTTTGATCCTGCAAATGCCCGGACTTCGGCATAATTTCCTTCACCGTCCTGCACCTGGGTGTGGTCATCAGATCCGGACTGCAATATATCAGCTGCGTTACCGGCATAGTTTCCGCCGCTTTGTGTTTGCTCTGCACGGTTGTCATCGCCATTTTGTATGATGGTAGCTTCAGATGATCCGGCGTTCTGGGTTTGAACCGCCCAGTTTCCATCACCTACCTGATCGATGTTGACGGAAGAATAACCGTAATTAAAGCTCTGAGTCTGATTAGCTTCATTATAGCTGCCTTCCTGATTGATTCCGGCATGAGCACTGCTTCTGGTTTCTTGCTCCTGGGTAGCCGTGTTTTCATTTCCCAATTGATCAATAACTGCGGTGATTGTGTTGTGTGCGCTTCGAATGGTCTGATCCTGGGAGGCGTAGTTGCCGTCGCCTTGCTGGTCGACAGATCCGTCAGAGAAACGGGCTCCGGAGCCACCCTCTGCCTGATCGATGAAGGCTTCGTTGCTGCTTCCCGACTGTGTAATATCAGCCACATCATCATTTCCTGACTGATCTACTTCTGCAACGTTACTATAGCCCTGCTGGTCGACATCAGCGCTGTTGTCACTGCCCTGCTGATCAACACTGGCGTCATTACTTTGTGCAAACGACATTCCTGCGGTAAACAGGATCATTACAAGAAGTGTTGTTATTTGTCTCATTGTTGGTCACCTTTTTTGGTTATTATTTTTATCCATGTCTGATGCAGGTAATCTTTCTGAAAAGATCTGCAAGCATCTAACACAAACTCGCGTAAATCCAACTTCAAAAATCACTGTGTTTATTTCACCGGATTTTTCAGGTGATTTACTGACAGCATAAATAACACCTTACTTGCAAGCGATCAAGTTATAATATGTTAATTAATCTCGCTTAATATTTTTACTCTTATTCTTAACTTCATCTGAGCAACGTATGGGTACATTCACGCTCATTTGTCAAGCATCATTCGTCAAGAGACCATCAAAAAAATCCCGGCACCGCGCAGGGCGATGACGGGATTGCAACAGATCAGGTTCCGGTTTTACCGGAATCCCTTACTCCCTTTCAGACAGGAATCAATCATCCCGTCTTAGTACTGACTGATGGAGGCATTGTTATTGTCGCCGGTCTGCTGGATATCAGCGGTTCCATCGCTGTTGTCCATGAAGATATCGGCGGTGTTTCTGTTTCCGAACTGCCCGATGTCTGCGGTGTTTCCACCGGCACCGAAGGTATCTTCGATATTGGCCACGTTGAGATCGCCTTCCTGCATGATTGAGGCATCGAGCGGACTGCCGTCATTTTCGATCATCGCCTCATTGTCATTGCCGTACTGACTGATCACGGCGCTGGAGGCGGATGTCAGACTCTGCAGGATGGTGGCCTGGTTGTCGTTGCCTTCCTGATAGATGTCGGCTGCATCAGCGCGTCCGCCACCAACAGACTCGACGGTTGCCTCGTTGCGATATCCGTCCTGGACGATCTCGGAGGATTTGACGTTGGACTCTTCCTGAAGGATGCTGGCTTCGTTTTCTCCGCCAGTTTGGGTGATGCTTCCTGAGGTTCGTTCTCCGCCTGTAACTCCTTCCTGCGTAATGAAGGCTTCATTGGAGGAACCGTACTGATCGATGTCGGCTATGCCGCCTGCTCCGTCCTGGTCGACATTAGCCACGTTATAGTCTCCGCTCTGTTCAACGTCTGCATCGTGATCATCTCCCACCTGTTCGATGGAAGCTTCGTTGCTTTGAGCCAGAGTCATCCCTGCTGAGAATAGCAATGCGATGAAAAGTGCACTCAGTTTCTTCATTGTTGGTCACCTTTTTGATTTGTTTCTGATTGACGCTTTGTCTGAATCGTTTGTTCAGACTGGACGAAAACAAACACTTTTCTCAGGCGCGAACAAATTATAATCGCTTAATTTTGTTCACTTTAAGCGATTTTTACATTTTTCCGGCTGTTATGGCGCCATAAATCAACCCCCTGCCGACTCATTTACAACATATAACCTGCCGGTCTGTTTCATTTTGGTCTGATCGCAGCAACTGCCCGACTTTTCCGGCACAATCGATCCGCACAGTTTGCCGCTTCAAAGGAGCCGGCGCACCAGATACCACCGCCGTAGCTTCATCGGCGCTCCCGATACGATCCCCGCAGCTTCACCGGCATACCCCGGGCTGCGCCCACTGCCCCTACTTCACCAGCGTAATCGCGATGGTGTCCTGATGCCCGCCGCCGGCAAGCCGGCACACGTATACGCCGCTGGAAAGCCCCGATGCATCCAGAGTCACCTGATGGCGGCCGGGTTCGTGCTGCCCTTCCGCCAGTGTGGCCACGCGCCGGCCCATAATATCGTACAGTTCCAGTGTGACATCCGCCTGCTCGGGTACGGCGTACTCGATGGTGGTCGACTCGTTGAACGGATTGGGATAATTGCCGAGCAGCGCAAACTCATCGGGGACATCAGCGCCGTTATCGTCGTCATCGCCATTTCCGTTGCCGGGACCGGTCTGCTGAACCGATTCATGCAGCGAGAAATTGTTGAAGCGTACATTCCCGCTGACGCCACGCCGGACATCCTCATCGCCGCGGAACAGAATCCGCACGCGGAACCCGGGATTGTCATCCGCAAATCCGGAATTGCTGCCGGCAGTATCAGCGGGACCGCCGGAATGGTCAAAATGTTCCTCTGCATGGCCGGAGCCACTGCCGTCCGGATCAATTTCCCCGAACGGGATGGTCACCTTCTTCCAGGTTTCGTACATGGTGAAGACGGATGGATCCAGCCCTTCGCTGGTCCAGCCGGTGTCGCCGGGTGCGGTGTTGTACTCAATTTTGATCTGTTCCTGACCGCTTCCGGTCCGCATGGCGGCAAAGGTAAGCACGGGACGATGGATACCGGTGGTCGGCAGCTCCAGTATCAGCGCACTTTCCCGGTCATCCACCAGTGAAGGATTGCGCGCGCGAATCCCGCGAAGGTCCTCCCCGCTGTACCCCAGTTCGTCCATGACCGTGCTGTCCAGATTGACCGGGGACGGATCATTGACCCTGTCCAGAATACCTGCTGTAACACCTGGTTCGGGCGGATAGGGATCGATGGCCGGCTGATAACGGATGGCGGGTTTATTTTCCGATGCATTTTCCGCTGCATTATCGTCCACATAAGCCGGCTCCAGCACCTTCAGCGGCGTGTTGTTCGGAAGATCATCCGTAAACAGCCAGTAATACACCAGCTCCTTTTCTTCCCTGACTTCCGCCCGTGTGAAATGAGCGGTACAGGAGATTTCCGGATCTGCGAATACCGAAATCTTTTCCTCATCGGGATTTACACCATCCGGCAGGCCGCCGTCGCACGACCACCGGGAAAACTCGTAGCCATCGTACGCAACGGCCGTGAGCGTGACCGGGACTTTGCTGAAGTAAATGCCCGTCCACGGGTAGGGATCGTCCGGAACGCCGGGTGTGCCCGCTGAACCGCCGCCCCGGATATCGGTCGTATTGACGCGCACAAATCCCCGGGAATCGTCTGATACATCCACGGTCAGCTCCGCTTCGCTGCCGATATCGAAATGATCGCTCATGTGTTGGCGCATGAAAGCCGGACGCCGACGTCCGTACTCCCTCATATCTTCGACCAGCCCGTCCCACCGGTGACGCGACTCGTGGTTCTGCCAGCGCAGGATGTGTTCGTCGATGACGGATGCCAGCGGCGCCCGGAGGCTGTCGACCACTTCGGGAACCCGGTCTTCGGAAAAGGCCGTGTTGAGATGATCGGACAGGCGGTTGATGAACCGGATGTGGAAGTCCTCATTCTCCAGGAGGTTGCGCAGCAGTACGTTGGGCCATTCCTGATCGATTGCCGGACTCTTTTCTGCGGTGACCCATTCGATCATGTCGAAGGTATAGTGTGTGGAGTAGCCGAGCGACCGGTCCACATCAAACAGCAGCCATCGCCAGCGTCCGTCCAGCCCTTTGGGAGCGCCGGGATTGTACGGCTCCCTTGCCCGCCAGAAATCGATGTTGTTATGCGGCCAGTCGTTGTTTCCGTAATAAATTTTGGCGCTGTAGTAATCCAGAAAATTGTCGATGTCCATCATGGTTTTGACCGAGTCGAAGCGGGCGGGGTCGGACAGATCCTCCCGGTCGATATAATCAAACATGTTACTGTAATGGATGTGGTCGCCTTCTTTGACGGTCTGCCGGCCGGTCAGCAGGTCGATGTTGTCGGGATCGGCGCCGTAGACCCGCTCCAGATACCGGCGGTCGTACCGCTCGCGCACATTGTGGATGCCCCAGTACTCCCCGTTGATGAAAACGATCACCGGCCGGTAGGCCTGGGTGTCGACGTTAAAATGGCGGATGAGCGACTGGGCGGCGGCATCCATGAACATGGTGAAACCGAAATCGTTGCCCGAGGCGCGAAGAATGAACCGGTTGAAACTGTCGTCATCCATCTCCCGGAACATGCGGTAGTTGAACCGGCTCTCGTTATATCCTGCACGGGCGTAGAGCCGCAGGCTTTTCTGGGGGAAGCGGCGGGTGTATCCCCCGTGAATGCGGATGCCGATGTCCTGCTCCAGGCCGGGCGAGCCGTCTTTTTCGTAAAGCTCGAAACTGGCCGGATGCTCCCATTCGATGCCGCGTTCGACGTAGTTCCCGGTGCCATAGTCACCATCAACATATTGCGCGCCGGGCACATAGATTCCCTCATCGTAATCGAAGAGATGAGTGCTGTCGGTCGCCAGGGAAACCACGGGCAGGTCATATGCATCGGCGCCTTCGCTGAAGACGAAATAAGTCTGGGTGCGTCCTGTTGGCAGGCTGCCGTCACGGAACGCCTTTGCCCGAACCACATTGGCTTTGCGGACCGGGCCGGCCGGCTCCATCCATCTGCGCGCTCCTTGCGTAATCGGCGTGGTGCGGATGGTGGAAAAGACATCAGGCTGGTCGCTGCGGTCGGTCAGGCGGATCGGCTCCTCGTAACGCGGGGATTCGCGGGTCGGGCGGGAGCCGTCGAGCGTATAGTGGATGGCGGCCCGGGGGTCGGAATGAAAAATTTCGAGATCGACAGGCCCGGAATGGAAGCCGCCGGGCTGGGAAAATTGCGGCGGATCGAGTTTGCCGGACAGCCCCTCGGTGATATTAGCGCTGCCCGGGGTCGGATCGGCGAAAAACACCCAGCCGCCGATGCCATCCGGCTGCCGGCCGATGGAGGTATTGCCGGGAATGACCGTATGAGGAAGGTGATCCACGCGGTTGGTATCGGGATCGGTCAGTACGACCTCATCGCCGTCGGCCGATATGCCGAAACTGGTGTGAAGCTCGCCGGTGGGATTGGCGCGATCCTTTCCGGAAGCCCAGACCAGCAGAAAGTCACCCGGGGGGATGGTGACGTCGGGGAACGTCCAGCGAAACGGCCGGAACCGGTCGTCGGAAAGTCCGTAGCCTTCGAGGCTGACCGGCTCGTCGCCGCGGTTGTAGATCTCCACCCAGTTTTCAAAATCCCCGTCCTCATCGGCGATGACGGTGGCATTGGCGCTCATGACTTCGTTAAGGTGGAGCTGCTGTGCGCCGGCCGGGGAAAACAGGAAAAGCAGAGGCAGGAGCAGGAAAAATGCGGTTTTGATAACCGGTGCGGGATGCAGGGTTGCGGGAATAAAGGCAGTAGAAGCGGAATGATTCATAAATATGAGCTGGCATTGCAGAATAATAGCTTAAACAAGGTACCAATCAGCAGGCAAACATGCGCGATGATATTCGGTTTGCCTGGCGAATACACTTGCAGGCCTGTTCCGGCAGGATCGTGTTTATGAAGGACTCAAACGGTACCATACTTCCCAAATTTGTGATATTTTTAAAGGGAAACAACCACTCAAACTGACCGCCTCAATGAATTTAAACAATCATTGTAGCTCTATTTTCTGCTTGGCGGTTATTCAGCGGAATGCCGCGAATCAAATCATTGGACAACTGCTTATATCACAACTATCCAATGATATGAATACCCTTGTGGTCGTTTGATATTATTTCACCATCGTCATTTTACGGGTCTTGACAAATCCGTCGGCGACGATCCGGTAAAGATACACGCCGGATGCCAAAGCGGTACCGTCAAATTCAGCGGTATGCGCTCCCGGACTCTGCTGTTCGTCAACCAGCACCTGAACCCGCTGGCCGAGCATGTTGTATACTTCCAAACGCACATGGGCCTCCGAGGGCAGCTCGTATTCTATCTGCGTAACCGGATTGAACGGGTTGGGATAGTTTTGTGACAACTTGAATTCGGAGGGTATATCCCGGCGATCACTTTCAGCTTCGGTGGCGGTGGGATCATCCTGATCCGACGCCCACCCGGTCCGACGATTGTTGCCCATATAGGTGCCCCACTGCGGTGCGGATGCCTGCACTGCAACTTCAGCAGTGTCACCGGATTCCGATTTATCACCTGCTGCTGAAGAGTCTCGCGCTTCTGAAATGTCACCTGCTGCAGTAGTGTCACCTGCATCTGAAGTATCCCGCGCTGCTGCATTACCTCCCGCTTCAGCCGTATCTCCGGACTTGTTCCTGCCGGATGTTGCCGACGCCTTCGCCGCAACCTGCCCGCCACGGCCTCCCTCATCATAAAAACCGTACACAAAACCGTCCATGGTTCCTATATAGGTAGTGCCCGATATGTGAAGCACATCGGCCTGAATGCCGCCATCGCCATGAAATGCCCAGGCTTTCTCCCCATCCAGAGTTAGCGCCGTCAGCAGACCCTCATCATTGCCGAAATAGATCCTGCCGTAATCGGAGATGGCCGGGGTAGCCGCTATGGTGCCGCCTGATGGATAACTCCATGCCACGCTGCCGTTCTGTCCGTCAACTTTATAGAGTTGGCCGTCGTCGCAGCCGAAGTAGATATCTCCGGCACCGTCGATCACCGGTGATGTGGTCACACGCTCACAAACGGATTCATCCCAAAGCAGTGCCATGTTTCCGGCCGAACCAAACGAGATTTTCATCAGATTGCCTTCCTGTGTGCCTACGATAATGTTGTCTTCGCTATCAATGGCCGGAGCATGCACCACACCATCCTCGAAGTTCCGTTCCCAGGCAGGCCCGGCATCGTCGGCGTCGCCAATCGCTTCCAGATCAAATCCGTATAGCGTGCCGGCTTCGGTGGGGAAAATTAGCTTCTGATCCCGTGTAATGACCGCCGAAGCACTGATGGGTGCATCCACACGATAGGTCCATCTGTTTTCACCGGTCTGATAATCGTAGGCAAACAGGTTGTTATTGGTCACTCCCACGTAGATGGTACGGTTGCGGGTATCGATGGTCGGGGTAACGGTGGCCGCTCCTCCCAATCCTTTGGTCGACCACAATTCCACTCCGCGGTTGTCAAATCCGTTCAGATTGGGGCCGTTGGTGATGAATACCGAACTGTCGGCCGATACTGACGCTGCGGTCCGGATGGCCTGGGGCACGGTCAGATTAAACCGGTTTTGCAGCTGTCCGTCCACCTCGAAAATACGCGAACCATCCCCCGGCGTGTAACTCACATCGGCAATAAACAGGTTATAATCGGCCGAATCTCCGTATGCGGTGATGCCGGCCTCCACGGCCTCATCCATTTCACGGACAAATGTGCGCACATCTACCCGGAAGTCGGCAGAATCCGAGGCTCCTGCGGCATCGGTAACCGTGAGACGGACCTGATTGGTGCCAACCGGTGCATCGAAGGTGAAATCCGGTTCTCCGGAAAGAAGTTCGGGGTCACCGCCATCGTTACTGCCAAGGAGCAGCTGCCATTGATAGGACAGTTGACTGCCATCGGGATCCAGACTCTCGCCTGCCGATAACGGCACTTCCGTGGTCAGCTCCCGCCGGCCGGTGGTCAGACTGCGGTCTTCGGGATGGTCGATTACCGGAACCGTGTTACTTTTGATATGCAGCGTATCGCGATGGTCGTCAGCACCGCGGTAAATAACATGGCCGGTCGAAGCCGGATCCATAGTCGGTGCAAATGTGATGGAGTCGACAATGGCCTCGTCCGGTGCCAGTGTAAAGCTGCGCAGGCTTGATCCATAGGTGCCGTCGCTGACCGTAACCGATTGCACCGACAGGGTGTCATTTCCCGTATTAGTCAGGGTCACCGCCTCGCGGGTCATCTCACCTACCCGGGTGGATGCAAAGGAAAGGGTGTCGGTATCAAAGGCGAGTTCGCCTATTCCCACGAACCCTGTTATGCGGAGTGAGTCGCGCGTTCCGAGTCCGTCGCTGAATACCATATAACCATCAATATGACCCGGTGAAGAGCCATCCAGCGTTACAACGGCTTCCAACGACTCCCCGGCCGGCAAACCATTGTGGTGTCCTTCGGGTTGAGTATCTGGATCGATGGAGTCCGGCAGCATAATCTGCAAGCGTTCATCGGGCAATGCAATATCAGCAAGGAACAGGCTGTCTGTACCCGAATTTTCGATACTGATGCTGCGTTCTGCGCTGTTGCCGGTCCGAACCGTTCCAAACCCGAGCTGCTCCGGCTCAAACGTAAAGACAGGCCCTCCAACGGTGAACGAAGAAGCCGGACTGGCATGACTGGTGTCTTCTCCGGCTACGGCGTATGCCCGCCAGTAATAAGTCGAACGCCACTTAAGCGGCCCGGGCTCTACAGTGTTGTTTTCGGAAACATCATACTGTACAATGGTTTCCTCAAAAAGTGAATCCTGCGACAATTGGACAAGATAAGTGGTTGCCTCTTCGACAGGCTCCCAGACCAGCTGCGGATACCGGGGCACATTCTGCTGGTCCGGTTCCGGGGAGGTCAGCAAGGGAGTCTGCACACGTATCGTGAACAGCGATGATTGGGAGGATGGTCCTTCGCCTGCGCTGTTTTGTCCGGCCACTTCCCAAAGATATATGTTGGTGTGGGACAGATTGCTGTATGCAAATGTGGTGTCAGATAGAAGCGAGTCGACCACAAGGTTTTCGGGTTCACTTTCATTAGCGTAGATCCTGATGCGGTAGGCTTCGGCGCGGTCGGCTGCGCTCCATTCAAAGCTGACCGGCGGATCGAGCTGAAGGCTGCTGTCGGCCGGTGAAACCAGAACCGGCTCATCCGGAAGATCAATGGTTGTGAACGACCAGGGCTCGCTCCAATCGCTCTTGCCTCCAATATTGCCGCTCCTGACCCGCCAGTAATAGGATGACAAAGGATTGAGTGTGTCGGCCAACCGGACCGATGTTTCCGCAAGGTCGGTCAGCTCTGCTTCCAAAGTGCTGAAGGATGAATCCGCAGACAGTTGAAAATCGTAGTAATCCGCACCATCCGCCCCGGCCCATGAAAAAGCGGGTCGTGCGTTGACATGTCCGGCGCTGTTGGCCGGGTCTTCCAGGGCGACCATGCCCGGCTCTACCACCGTGGTGAACGACCAGGAGTCGCTCCACTCACCCTCGGCGCTTTCGTTGACGGCCCGGACGCGCCAGTGCCATGTGGCCTCAAAATCCAGAGAGTCAGAAACCGTCCATTCGGTCGCGCTGGTCGTCTCATCCAGATGAAGCGTTTCAAAATCTGGACCATCAGAGAGTTGGATGCGATAGGTTTCGGCACGATCGTCGGGGTTCCAGGTGAGTTGCGGGACGCGGGTCAGCCCGGTGCCGGCGCTGTCGGGTGCAGCCAACGTCACCTTGCGGGGTGGCAGCGTCAGCGGCTCCACATCATCCTGCCATTGAAGGGCTGGGTAATCTTCGGTGAGATGCCATGTTTCTTCGAAATCGAAGGCTGGCATTGAGTAGTAGGCAGAAATGTCTTTGATCTGATCGGTAATTAATCCTTTAACACCTACTGTTGGACCTCTACCAATTCCACTCAATGCTCCACTGGCTTCAGTATCCCAATAACTCGATTCAATACTTGCTGCATTAAGACCTGCAAATCCTCCCAGATCTTCATTACCAGAAGGTATCCCAGTACTAAATGAGTTGGTCACTTCCCCATAGTTTCGGTTTTTCCCAAGAAAACCACCAACTTCGTTATTGCCTTTAACATTAGCTTTACTATATGAATAAGTAATATTGCCATTGTCATTTTCACCTACAAATCCACCAACAGATTGCCCTCCAGTCACCTCTCCTTTTGCATATGAATCAGTGATTGTAGCAAAATTATATCCCACTAGCCCGCCAACTCTTTCATTATCACTTGTGACTTCTGTGTCAGCATAAGAATCTTTTATAATCCCATCATTGTGTCGACCCACGAGTCCACCAAATGAGCAAAATCGACCAGCGATGATCTTCCCTGTTGCATAAGAATTTACTACTCTACCGCTATTCCATCCCACAAGGCCACCTCCGTTCCAAGTATTGCTTGTTACATCACTTTCTGCATTTGATGAATTTATAGTACCCGTATTTCGACCTACTAGCCCACCACTATAATTATAACCTGACACATAACCTTGGGCATAACAGTCAGTAATAACACCTTTATTGTAACCAACAAGACCGCCAGTACGCTTGCCGCCTTCAACATATACATTTATAGTTCTGACTCGACTAATTTTAGAATCCAATGTGTATCCAAATAGACCAACATAGTCTTGGTCAGCTCGGTCGATATGGAGACCGGTAATTGCATAACCACCTCCATTATAAGATCCGGAGAACTTAAAAGCTTCATCACCAATTGGTCTAAACCCCTTCCCACCATTCCACTCCTCAGTCTCCGATGCATCAATATCGACAATCTGAATAAAATGTTTATCTGTGTAGTTTTGAATTTCCTGAAGCTGTTCGACCGTTTCGATCTGATACGGATCCTCCTCTGTCCCTGAACCACCTGCGAACGTGCTGTTATTGCCGGACATCCCGTCAGTAGACCCGGCATAAGTTGCTGAGGAGCTGATTATAAATAAGAGGCATACGATAAGGGTGAATGGTATCGACTGTTTCATCTGTTTAAAATTTCTGATTTATAATGTCAGATAAAATGACATGACCGTTTTTAATCATGCTCATGTGTGTCCGGATTTCAGCCGGTCATGATCATTTCATGTGTAAATATCTTTAAAATTTTTCGTCTCAAGTGGTTAATGACTTTTGTAATCATGTGTTTGTATGTCAGGGCGAGAGTACGCTCAAGGGCATCTAAAAATTTGATGGATCTAAAGATGATATTTGTCACAGTGGTATTGCCCTCTTGCTGCTTTCATAATGGCCTTTTGCCCGGCATTACTCATACAAACCGCAGTTATTTACATGATTTATTGCATGTTAATCAATAAACTAAAAAACCGAAAGCCTGGATTCTTTGAGTGTGCATAACACATTCATTCTATATGTTTCATAGATCTGAATCAAAATGCCGTGCCCTTCCCTTATGTTATTTATCGGCATTAATCACAAGATACTTAACCCAGTGTTTTTACGTCTCTCCGCTCTCCCACTGATTCTAGTACTCATATTCCAGGCAGCGTTGCTTTTGTATTAACGGCTCACCTGCACTGCCGGCGGTTCCAGATGTATCCGATATGCTCATTGATTGCGCTCTCCAGCTCGCTGATGTTACTGAATGAGGGCAGCCATTTCGACGGGCGGACAGGATCCTCCGGCTTCTGCTTGCGGATGAATGCCGCGGGTGCCGCAACGGGACGGGCACCCTGCTGTTCGAAGATCATCATGGCGCGGCGCATGTGCATGGCTGATGTGGAGATGATGATGCGCGCGCCGTCGCCGTGCTCGCGTACGAAGGCACGTGCTTCTTCGCAGGTGGATCCCGCTTCCGGCTGGATGAAGATGTGACCGGGGTCCACGCCCAGTGATATCAGCGCATCGCGCGTTGCCTCGGCCTGCGAATATTCACCGTATGCGTAATGGCCGGATGTGATCAGGCGCGCTCCGGGAATCTGCCGGTACACACGAAGTCCCTCGACCAGCCGCTGCACGGAGGCATCCGAAAGCATCTGGGTTGGCTCCAGTCGCTCGTCGGGCGTGTGGCTGGATGCGAGAATGATGATGTGCACCGTGTCCGCCTGCACGGTATCGGGGAGTGAATCCGGGGGCAGATCCGCATCTACCGCGTCTTCCACGGATCCCGCGGGACCGGCCCGCAAATCGCCGGATTGAACTGAATTTTGCATGCCAGACTCATCCGGCCCGGTGTGTAGCAAGCCGAGCTCGTACATCCGTTCGGTTGTCAGCACCGGCCAGGTGTGCTGCAGCCGGTCGATCATGATGCCGGATAAAAACGGAGTGGCATAGACCAGAAAAAGTACGATCCATACGGTGACGGCCTGCCAGGCCCTGCGATGCCATCCAACCAGTATCAGTACGGCTATGATCACCAGCAGGATCAGCAGCTGCGAGGATGGCAGGATCAGTTGCAGGATAAATCGCGCTAAGGATTCCAGCATGGTGCGGTTGGGATGGCTGATTGAGCCACCGGTCTCAATGATTTTCAATCATCAGCGAGGCTCCGTTGCCTGTCTGACGAATATTCAGCGGCACTCCGCCGGCGTTGCCTGTATTAGCAAGTTCGATCGTCAGGTTGGTGCCATCTTGTACGAATACCTGCTCTTGACCGTTATTGGGCAGATCCATCCGTAATTCATTGCCGTGTCCTAACTGTTCGGCATTGTACTGATTGTTATCCCCTTCCATATTCAGAATGAAACGGTTATCATTTCCATGCTGAAGCAGTCCGGCTTCGTTGTTGTTTCCCATGATATTCATCCGGGCCATGTTGCCGATGCCACGCTGGGTCATTGTGGCGGTATTTCCCTGGCCGAACTGATTGATGACAGCCACATTTCCGGCGCCGTCAAAACCGTCAAACGAATCCAGGCTCATCTGGTCTGAGAAGGCAAGCGTAAAATCAGCTGTAAACTCCCTGACGGCTTCATTGTGCTCGAAGTTGGCCTGATCGATGAATACTTCTCCCGGCCCGCCTCTGTCCTGAGCCACAATCTCGCATGTCGCAAATACGACGAATAGCCCTGCCAACAAGTATTTGAAGCGTGCCATAATGTCTGTCTTGTGATTGTGTTTCAGGTTTATGGTTTGATGAATATTTACGGATATATATATAAAACATATTGCTGAGAGGTTCAAGTTAGAATGCATTAATCCTGATGGCCTGTGGATTCGCAAGCCGGTCAGTAAATCCGCTTGCCCTCCTTGCGGATGCGTTCTGCCAGGTCCTGATCGCGCACGGTTTTCAAATCCAGTACGTCGCATTTTACCGGAAGCCAGAGGGATTCAAGATCGTGGCGAATAATCAGAAGATCATCCAGGGTCAGCTGTTCGCCGACCAGCGCAAGGTCAATATCCGAGCCCGGCTGATGCCGGTTGCCGGCCCTGGAGCCGAAAAGAATGGCCTGCTCAACGCGGGGATGCTTGTCAAGCACGGATCGAATACATTCTATATGGTCTTCTTTCAGGCCGAATTCCTCATGTATCATAGTCCGCCAGCGTTTCACGAAGTTGTTTCAACGTTGCCTGATACTCCTTGCGGATTTTTTGGACAATATCTCTGATCATATGCTCATCGTAGACATGAGCCGCAATATTTCTGGCCTGATGCATCCGGATCCAGGCTTCTCCGTCGATGTAATTGTCACGATAGGCTTGCTCAATAACTTGTTTGGGTCCGGCAATCTGCAGATATCCCTGATCGATGAGAAAGTCCTGCAATGTTTTCCAGCCCAGCTCATAGGTATACTCAAATGCCTTCACAAACCCCTGCTCTTCATACTTGTTCATATCCTGCAATTCAAGAAACTCCTCAAGCTGAGCCAGAGCTTTTTGATAGTTTTTAAACCGGTCTTTCCAACGTGGATGTTGCTGCGGATTCATATGGTAATAAATGCCGGATGGTTGATGCGGGATGGAGTACAAACGGATTTGCTTAATACAACCAAGATACCGGTGCCGAGGTGCTTAAGCAAGCGTCAGGAAGAAGGCTGGAAGTGCTCGTCCGAAATCCGGATGCATCAGTTCGAAGCGGCACGCTGGGTAATGTCCGCCCGGTTGTTGTTCCCGGTCTGATGTATGCTTGCTGATCCTGCACCGTAATCGGCATCGATGCCGGCCTGATTATGGTTTCCTTCCTGATGGATGTGAATGGCGGATTTGTTCTGCCCTAAGTCATCGCCGGGGCCCGCCCCTCGGATGATCCCACTGACGGAACTGATTTGGATACCAGCGTCGTTGCCGGTGCCCTCCTGGTGTACTGCAACAGATGAAACTCTCCCGCTCTGCTCAATATGGACACTGTTTTCCTCTCCGTACTGTGCAGCAGAAGCCTGATGCCTGTCTCCAATCTGATCGATTATGGCCTCATTGTTATTTTCACCTGCCATGGCAGACGGGCTGATTGTGAAAATCACAGCAAGTAAAAGTGGTAAAACACTTTCAATTCGAATAAGGGGCTCCACAGTATTTGCTAATCTATAGTGACCGGACATTTTGCTGTACATCATGTATTCATCCTGCTTGTATTATGTAGCCAAATACTGCTGTGATATTTTAAGCTTAAATGATTAGCAATAGAAATCTGGCATACTCTTGACTATTTATATAATAATATTTTAATAATGCAAACCAAATTAAACCGTGAATGATCTGAAACTCCAGTACAAGACTTATACTTGTTGAATTCTTTACGGATTCATCAATTTTTTTTTTCTCTCGTAAATTAGCCGGAAGTCAGACTATTTACCTTAGCGGTGATATTCGATATAAAGTGAATGCGCCCTGCCGGGCGCACATATAAAAAAACCCTGCGACCAAAAAGGTGCAGGGTTCATAATTGGATAATTCAGCGTTTCTGATAACTAAACAGAAATGAATTATTGATTTAATTTTGTGTTATATATGCTGAATTATTAGATCCATCTATGTCTACAACGGCTTGATTTCCTTCATTTCTCTGAAATACATCAACTGTATTGTCATCACCGAATATATCTACAGTTGCTGTACTCCAGTTAGCGAACTGTCCCGATTTTTGGTCCAGTTTGATGATGTTGTAGCTACCTTCAACATCAATATCAGCCAAGCCAAACTCTTGAAGCATTCCAACTGTGTTTTCATTACCCATAATATCCAGTAAGAATGTATTAACGTTTTTCTGCGCTTCACCACGAAGACTATAAAGCACATTGTCATTTCCTTCCATGTATACATCAAGAATGTTCAATCCATGGTTCTGGTAAAAAGCACTGTATTCATCTGTACCTTGCACTCTGTTTCCAACTCCAATTTGCACAATCTTAGCTTCGTTGTCGCCAAAGAAAGCGCGTTGTCTGAGGTTGACATAGTTATCATCGCCTTCTTGTGTCACTGTTGCAGTTGACACATCATCTCCTTCTCGGCCTTCATTAGCCGTTTGTAGAATAAAAGCGTCGTTAGATGATCCGAGTTGTTCAATGTCAGCATCGTGCAGGTCTCCTACCTGATCAATGCTTGCATCATTATTCTGAGCAACTGCCATTCCTGCGGTAAACAGAATCAGTACGAGTAATGTAGTTATGTTTTTCATCGTTGGTCACCTTTTTGTTTTTTTGGGTTTTGATCTGCGCAATCTCTGTTGATGTATGTAAATAAACTTCCGGATTCCGCATTGTGATGAGTTCTTGTGTATTGAACTCACGACCAAGTAAAAACATAACCCGCTGGGGCGCAAATTAAAATCGGCTAATTAAAATACTGTAATCTTGATTAAACAATGACAAGAACCTGATTTTTAGTTTATTAGCCATAAACTATAAGACCGATTTACAAAGCTTATTAACGAGTTCTAATGTTCAGGCCTTGTATAAAGCACCGCCTTAGTTCAGGCCTCCCTGCGTACTTTCCGCAGTACTATGCCCTCTGCTGACTTCTGCCGGCCCGTTCCAACGCCTCACAACAGTGGCAGCCCCGGGCAAACAGGCAGATCTCCCCGACTAATGTTCCCACTGTCGGGCGCATAAAAGACTTTCCCTCCCAGGCGGATGCGCCCTGCCGGGCGCACCAAAAAAAACGGGCATAGCAGAAATTTCCACTATGCCCGCAAATTGATTTTGTAACTGTAAGATGTATGAGATTCGGAACTACACGTTCACTTTACGATTCCGGCGAATCTCAAAAAGCCCATTCTTACTGTTGCTGTCTGATACTAGCAGTATTGTAGCTGCCGTCAGAGGTGATATTGGCAATATTGTTGTCGCCGGACTGATATACAGAAGCGCTGTTCCAGTCGCCATCCTGAAGAACGGTGGCATCAGAAGCTCCGTCCTGATCCAGCCACAGAGTATTATAGTCGCCGAACTGGTCAACCTCTGCAAAGGCTCCGCCGCGCTGACGGGCTGATCCTTCATCTGTTTCCAGGTCAGCTACCGAGCCAAAGCCCCAATCAAAGCCACTACCGGGTCCTTCTATCATGTTGCTGTTTCCTTCCTGAGTAAAGAGGGCAGTTTCATCAGAGCCCTGGGTAAGTTCAACTATGTTTCCGTTACCCACACTCTGCTCTATGATGGCCTCGGCTCCGGCACCGGCTCCGCTATGACGGCCCTGCTGAATTACTACCAGGTTATCATCGGAGCTTTGTGTTACTTCGGTATTGCTGCTGCCGCTTCCCAGTGAACCAAAGAAACGGTTGTTATCACCTTCTTGCAATACGTTCAGATACTGGCTAAAAGATTCTCTTTGATTAGCCCAGATATAGTTGTCTGAACCATCCTGAGTCAGCGTTGCTGTATAGTTACCTGAATGTTGTTGACGCAGATATACTTCGTTATCCGCTCCATCCTGATCTACGGTAGCGTTGGATCCAAGCCGGTCAGAACGCATAATTACGTTAGCTATCTGATTCAGTCCACGCTGGGTGATGGTTCCAACCTGATAATCTTGTCCGGAATACCCGCTTTTACCGTCTTCTTGTGTAAGTGAAGCCTGATGGCCTTCACCCTCCTGATCAATGGTACCATCGTGCCTGCTGCTCACCTGGGTAATTGAAGCCTCATGGTCAGCTCCCACCTGGTCAATAGTTGCATCATTGTCATTACCATTCTGAGCTACGGAAGCCTCATTATTCTGCGCAACCGCCATTCCCGCGGTAAACAGAATCAGTACGAGTAGTGTAGTAATGTTTTTCATCGTTGGTCACCTTTTTTGTTTTTATTGGTTTTTTTGTTATGACACTCAATTGATGTTTGTCAAAATATATTGTGTCTTAAAACTCATGAGTGCATACTGCTGCGAACACGGTAGTAATAGTACAGCACAACCAATTGGGGCACAAGTTAGAAAGGGTTAATTAAAATGGATTAACGAACCGGCACTGTATCCATATATCTGTTTTTCGGTTGTTTTCACAGCTTTCCGGCCGGTAACCCAATACAATTGTTAGATATTTATAACAAGAAAAGGCGGGACGATGAGTAGTGCTGCAACAGTATCATCAAGAGCGCAACAGGCTCATGCGCAGGATATCCCTGGGTACGCCGCCGACCACGTGTTCTTCGCGGAACACCCCCTCCAGCCGGAATCCCAGCTCTTCGTTGATGCGGATATTGCGCAGGTTGCTGTCGAAGGTGTAGAGGTAGATTTTGCGCAGGTTCAGGGCGTTCAGGCCGTAGCTGACCCACAATCGCGAGGCTTTTTTCCCGAGTCCCCGGCCGCGAAGGGACGGCTCGCCGATCAGTTTTCTGAGCTCCGCCCTACCGTTGGACTGGTCGCGGTTCAGAAATCCTACTATGCCGATGGGATTGCCGCTGATTTCGCAGACCATGCCGAACAGATGGTTCGGATTGTAAAACAGGTCGCGGGGATGTTCGACATTGTCTTCGAGGCGTGACAGCAGAAACTCTTTGCCGCGATCGTCCTGCGTCCATTTTTCGAAGCAGGGATAATCCTGCTCCCGGTCGCATGCGCGGATGATGAGGTCGTCGGTGACAATCGGCAGGCGCGTGACGGCTTTTGGTACCGCGCGGGGCGATCCGTCCGTGCCGTTTTCCCCGACCAGCGCCGAATCCAGCACTGAATTGGCCACCTGTATGTAATCATCGGTGGAGAGATTCAGCCCGGCCAGCTCGTTGCTGATGATCTTGAGGATGCTCTCCCTGGTAAACTTTTTATCGATGTCTTCCCTGCTCATGATCACAATGTCTTTGCATTAAAAAAAACGCAACAATGTAAAAACCGGAGCCTCAAATCACAATAATACAACAATTTTAATAACTTACGAAATATTGTCCGGACAATTTCAGGGAAATATCTATATGAATGAACATATTACATTTCCGGACTGTCAAAAATAATCACATTACCTGTATCAATTTTTTTGAAGTCAAAATCTGCAGTTAACAAGGTGGAGTTAATAATCGAGTAACAGGTTATTTCCACTCATTCCGCCATTTTTTTTGCAGGGAAACCGGATCTTTTTTCAAGGAAATAACACCACAAAATCTGCGCAATTCATTCTTCTTATTAATACCGGTGTGCTTTTTTAAGGCCTGCCTGATATCGCGAAGCGAGCTTCCTTTTTTTATGACTGTGACCATATGTGATTTTTTTGCCGATTGAATACTTAACACGATTTTAAGTGAAGTTTATTACTGCAAATGAGGCTCTTTACAATAATATAGTAACCAAATCGACGAACCGGCACAACCTGCTCGCACATATTGGGGACAATTAGCATATACCGGGATATTTTCAATAACTGCTGCTTATTCCGAGCCCTGAATGCAAAACAAGGCACAAAACCGGCTTTACGCAATTCATACTGCACCGCAGCTGCCCGCGTCGCTAACCGCCCATGCCACAGACCATCACAACGCAAACAGCCTCAACACAGACCGTCACACAGATCGTCTTTTCACAATCCGTTTCAACACAGTCCGGTTAAACGCATACCGACGAAACACAAACCATCCCAATACAGTCCCTCTCAAAACAAACCGCCTCAACGCACACCGTTAGGGCATTGCCATCCAACCCGGCCCGCCTCACCACTGCATCCAGCGCAGTCCGACCATCATCCCCGCATTTTTGCGGTGCGCCTCGCCCAAGTCCAGGGCCATCGTGGCCGTCAGCTCCAGGGCATCCCACCGGTCGGAAAGCGGCCAGTCCCCGGGCAGCAGATCCATCATGGCCGGCAGTTCCCCGCTCACCTCAAGCATGAACGACCATTGATCCTGCCGGTCGGTCACGCCCGTGTATTGAAGCCCGTCCAGATTCGTGATGCCTGCCGCGCCGTAGTTCCGGCTGTAGGTGGCAAATGCCCGCCAGTCGACGCGTCCGGCCTGACCCATAATGCCCGCATGATGGGCCAGCATCAGGTTGTTGACCACGCCGACATGCCCCGAATCGCCGAAGAACAGCGGATTTCCGAGGGAACGCCCTTCGTAAGTCCATCCGCCGCGGTACCGGGAGTGGTTGTAGTAGTTGAAGTAGGAGGATCGGTTCCGGTGGGGATACCGGTCCACGCCCTCGATGGTGTTGATGTGCTCGTAGTTGATCGCGCGGATGGTAAATACCGGCCGGTCCGAGGCTGTGCGGCCGGGGAAACGGTCGTCGGAGGGAAATGCCAGCCAAACACCCCACATGCCATCCCACGGCGTGCCGAACCGGGCGTTGGGCGTGTCTTCCAGGATGAACTGGCGGCTGACCGACACATGGACGTCATCGAACCGGAAGAGCAGCGAAAAGTCGTAGGTCCCGAAATGGTTCTGATACCGGTTCTCAAGCTGGCCGCCACTAAGGATCTCTTTGGAATCGGCGCTCCGTGAAAAAACGACATCGCGGAAGGCCCGGAGGCCGCCCGGCACGTCTCCGTCCCGCGGCGAGCTCCCGCCCCACTGGGCGAAATGTTTGATGCCGGCCTGCGGAACCACGCGGCTGCGGTCGTTGAACAGCCGGATGTACAGATGCTTCTGGTGCAGCATCGGGTTTTCCACATAGCGATGCTCGTTGTCGCGCATCCAGCCGTGGGAAAATGATGCGTTGTAATCGACGATGCCGCGCGTGCCGGGGAACGGGCGGAACCCTTCGGTGGCCAGCGTGATCTTGGGCATCGGACGGGCATTGTGGGACAGATCCGCCGTGCCCATCGACAGGCGGGGGTGCACCGTGCCGAAATATTCATGTTTGCGTCCGGCCCACAGCACAAAATCGCCGTAGCCCAGCTGCACGTAAGCCTCCTGGAAGCGGATCGATGCGTCCTCTGCCCCGCGCAGCATCAGGTTGGCCCCGGTCGACAGCGTGAAGCCGGAGTCGTAGTGTCTGCGCCAGGCGCCGAACAGATGCAGGGCCGTATTGCCGCTGTGCGGATCGAGTTCGCCGTGGCGGTTGCTGTGAATCCAGAACGGCAGCTCTCCGTTATATCCGCCGGCCATCTGCATCCGGAAGCCGGTCAGTGAGACCGGATCCGCTCCGTGCGATGAGGCGCTGCCGCCGGCGGGCTGATCGGGCACGGATGCAATGATGCTTCGCTGCATGTGGTTGGAAATGGTCGTATCCGCCATGGGCCGGGCGGACAAGTCCTGCGCGGACAACAACGATGCAGTCAGAAATATAAATACGGCAAAAAAACAGAAAATGTGCTGCATGCGATGCATTTCAAGCGGGTGCTGGCGTTCCAGAAAAATATTAAGAAATTTTAATAATTATTTTGGCAAGATGCAACGTGATGAATAGTAATCAAATCTATTTTTGCCAGAAATATCAAAGGGGAGGCATTGCATACAAGCTGCATGGATCCATTTTATTGAATTTCTTGCTCAAGATCTTCAGGTGTATATTGAAAAGGTGATACATCTTATTGTTTGTATGCTGTGTCCAGCTTTGGCATCACTGTTTCTCTGGAAACGGTACTGGTGCGATCAGCCTGCTTCATGAAAATGGTGAGCCCAAAATCTTCAATATCTTCTTCAGAGAGGCTTTTGGATTCAAGCCCCATTTTTTTTACCAGATCTGATATCAGCTTCAGATCGCTGCAATTTTCGCTTTTAATAATGAGTGCATCCAATGTAATTGTTCCTTTATTATAAGTTTCGCTGCAAGATATAACGCCCGCCACTTGTGTCCAATTACATTATCGTCAGAAAATGTTAAAACAGGGCATGCAGCCGCTCACATGCCGGGGCAATATTCCCCGGATCGGTGCAGCCTCATCACGAGATAACCGGCCTCGCCGTCGATGCCGATCACCTCAGGAGCTGAATGCGGGCAAATTGGAGGGAGTGCTTTTTGATTGTTCTTTTTTGCCTGGCTTTTTGCGACTCCAAATTTTAATTCAGCCATAGTGATCTCGGATATATAACAATTATCAGGGCCAACCTCCTTAAATTTCGATTTCAGATTATGCAATCCCTTGATGTAATAGATGCATATATTTGTATCCAGCAAGTATTGATTCAAAACTCTTCAATGGTTCTGTTACATGTTCTGGATCCTTTGATGGTGTCTATCAACTTTTCAGCGCTTTCATTTTCATCCAGCCGCCAAAAGCTTTATAAAAATCAGTCTTACCATGTTCTATATCGGTTTTTACAGTATCGGTGAGCCTGGAAATCAGATCAAGCTTATTTTGAGCAACAGGCAAGCATGCAGCACAAAAGGGTGGTCAAAAGTCCTGCGCCTTCCACACCTGCCCGGCCCTGCCCTCTTCCCTTCGCGTTCATGGCGTTGCGGGTATCGACGATACCATCGCCTCCAGCCCCGCCACAATCCGGCCGGCCGCCTTGCCGTCCCACTTGTCGGGAATCCGCCCCGATTTCCACTGCCCGGCAAGCAGCCGCTCAAATGCCGGGGCAATGTTCGCCGGATCGGTGCCGATCAGCTCGTTGGTGCCCAGCTCCACGGTCTCCGGACGCTCGGTGTTGTCGCGCAGGGTCATGCACGGCACGCCCATCACCGTCGCCTCTTCGGTGATACCGCCGGAATCGGTGAGCACCGCCCGGGCGCGCTCCACCAGATAATTGAACTCCAGATACCCCAGCGGTTCGATCATGTGGAACCGTTCGGGGAGCGCAACATCAAGCTCCCTGATGATTTTCGCCGTGCGCGGATGCACCGGGAATATCAGTGGCAGGTCGCCGCTGGACGCAATAATCGCCTCCAGGAACCGCGCAAATTTCTCCTTTTCATCGACGTTGGCCGGACGGTGCAGCGTCATCACGAGATAGCCGCCCTCTTCCAGCCCCGCACGATCCCAAATCTCCGGACGGGTAAATTTGTGCCTGTTGGCCAGCAGCGTGTCGATCATCACATTGCCGGTGAAATGGATCTGCTCATCCTTCACACCGCTTTTCCTGAGGTTTTCACCGGCCCATTCGGATGTGGTGAAGAAGACATCGGTGATGCTGTCGGTGACCATGCGGTTGATCTCCTCGGGCATGGACAGGTCGAACGAGCGGATGCCCGCCTCGACATGCGCCACCTTCGTGTTCAGCTTCCTGGCCACGATGCTGCAGGCCATGGTACTGGTGACATCGCCGACGACCATCACCAAATCGGCGGGATGGGCTTGCAGCTCTTTCTCAAACGCGACCATGATCGCCGCGGTCTGTTCCGCCTGGGAACCGCCGCCGCAGCCCAGATTGGCATCGGGATGCGGAATGTTCAGCTCCTCGAAAAACGTGTCGCTCATGATTTTATCATAGTGCTGACCGGTATGGATCAGCCGGTAGCGAAACAGCCCGTCGTTGCGCGAATTGGCCTCATCCATGGCATGGATGATCGGTGCGACTTTCATGAAATTGGGCCGTGCTCCGGCAATAAGTGTAATATTCATCAGATCTGGTAGTAAATTTTTAACGTGTTACGGGGTCATTTATTTACCGGTATTACCCGGGTGCCATCCGGCTGTAGCGGGCAAAAGCGCATGGTACAAAAAAGGCGAACCGGTAATTCGCCTTTTTGCTGCATTTGTATTCAGGCAACATACATGCAATGTCCTGAAAGTCATAACCTATTCATTATGAGTTGCATAGTTTATTCACCTTCCGGTCAAAACTCACAACATTGGCATCAGGTATTTCCATGTTTTTCCTTTACTGCTTCAGACCAGGCGGATGTTTCCTTTTCAATACGGTCCTTGTTCTGATAATCTGACAACAGACCTGCTGCTGTGTGTGATTGTGAATGAGATTGAGCCATATTACGCCTTCGTCACATGCTCCGGCACATCCGCGTTGCCGTACACATTGCGCGTATCCACAATCCGCTGCGACCACGCCGCCAGCTGCCGGTAATCGATATCGCGGTGATTGGTGGCAATCACCACCGCGTCAAATTGCGAGATCTCCTCTTCGGTCCACTCCACCGACTTCGTTCCGGCCCAGTGCCCGTACTCCCGCGACGGCCGGATCACCGGCACATACGGATCATAATACGACACATCCGCGCCCATCTCGGTGTACAGATCCATCAGCACATACGTCGGCGACTCGCGGTCGTCATCCACATTCGGCTTGTAGGCCAGCCCGATCATCAGGATCTTGCTGCCGTTCATCGCTTTGCGGTCGATGTTCAGCGCCTCCACCGTACGCTGCACCACATAGCGCGGCATGTCGGTGTTGACCTCGCCGGCCAGCTCGATGAAGCGGGTGTTGATGCCGAACTCGCGCGCCTTCCAGGTCAGGTAAAACGGGTCGATGGGGATGCAGTGTCCGCCCAGGCCCGGACCCGGTGTGAATTTCATGAAGCCGAACGGCTTGGTGGCCGCCGCGTCGATCACCTCGTGCACATCGATGCCCATGCGCTGGAAGACGATCTTGAGCTCGTTGACCAGGGCGATGTTGACCGAGCGGAAAATGTTCTCGAGCAGCTTGACCGCCTCGGCGGTGCGCGTGTTGCTGACCGGCACGACCTCCGAAATCACCGCGTCATACAGCTCGCGGGCGATGTTCAGCGCATCCTCGCCGTCGCCGCCGATCACCTTGGGGATGGTGCCGGTGTTGTACTTTTCGTTGCCCGGATCCTCGCGCTCGGGGCTGTAGGCCAGGTAAAAATCGGTGCCGGCTTCCAGTCCCGAAAGCTCTTCGGCCAGCGGGCGGATGAGCTCGTCGGTGGTGCCCGGCCAGGTGGTCGACTCCAGGATCAGCAGCTGGCCCTTGCGCATGTGCGGGGCGACGGTGCGGACGGTGGCCTCGACATAGCTCATGTCCGGCTCGCGGTGATGGTCGAGCGGCGTGGGCACGCACATCAGGATGGCATCGGCCTCGCTGACGCGCGAAAAGTCGGTGGTCAGCGTGCAGCGGTCGGACCGCCCCAGCTCGGCGAACGCCTCGTTGCTGAAGTGGCGGATGTAGCTCCGCCCCTCGCGGAAGGCGTCGATCTTGGTCTCGTCGATGTCGAAGCCCATGACGGGGAAGCCTTTACGATAAAACGTGTCGATCAGCGGCAGGCCGACGTAACCCAGTCCGACGATACCGACCGTGTAGGTTTTCTCTTCGATGCGCCGCAGGATTCCCGCGACGGTGTGTTCGGATGTTTCAACAGCAGCGTTTCTGGTCATGAAAGTAAGTCTATAGTTATATGAATTTATTGTCGTTGCAACGGTAAAAGATACGAAAATCAGCGGAAAATGTGTCCGGACGATTCGGGCTGTCAAGGGTGCAATTGCCCGTATGCATATGCGGTGACTTCCGGCTGCCGCGCTTCTCAGCACAGTTCTTTCTGCACGTCCAGAAGATATTCCCGGACCGCCGCAATCACCCGGTCCTGATCGTTTTCGGACAAAAAGGGTCCGATAGGAAGGCTGATGACACGGTCTTTGACCCGCTCGGCCACGGGCAGCGACCACGGCTCATCTTTGTAGAGCGGAAGCTGATGGCACGGCACGGGATAACAGACCGCGGTCTGAATCCCCTCGCATTTGAGATATTCGGCAAATATATCGCGATCGCCCTCAAGCAGCTGCAGCGTGAACTGATGATAGACATGTCCGTCATCGGGAAGTTCCGGCAGCTGAATGCTGCCGATATCCCGGAGTTCATCGATATAGCGCAGGGCCACGCTCCGGCGCCGGCTGTTGAACGCCGAAAAGTACTTCATTTTCACCTGAAGCATGGATGCCTGGAGGGTGTCGAGCCGCGAATTGTAGCCGGGCACCTCATTGTGGTATTTCTTCCGGGCGCCGTGCATGCGCAGCATGGCTGCCTGAGCGGCCACCTGGTCGTCGTTGGTGATGATCATGCCGCCGTCGCCGAATCCGCCCATGTTTTTGGACGGGAAGAAGGAAAACGCCCCGGCCAGGCCAAACGTCCCGGTCAGGCGGCCCCGGTACGCCTCCCTGCGTTCCGGATGTGCACCGGCCTGCTGTCCGCTCTTACTGCCGTGATCATGCCAGGCGGCCCCGAACGACTGGGCGCAGTCTTCAATGACGATCAGATCGTGCTTTTCGGCGATCTCCATGATGCGCGGCATGTCGGCGGACTTGCCGTACAGGTGGACCGGCACGATGGCTTTGGTCTGCGGCGTGATGGCGGCCTCTACAGCATCGGGATCGATGTTGCAGTCCTTCGGACTGATGTCCGCAAACACCGGACGGGCGCCGGTCATTTCAATGGCTTCGGCGGTGGCAAAAGAAGTGAACGTGGTGGTGATGACCTCATCCCCCTCCCCGATACCCGCGGCTCGGAGGGAGATCAGCAGGGCATCGGTGCCGGAATTGACCCCGACGGCATGCCTGACGTCCATGCAGCCGGCCACCAGGGCCTCGAGCTCCTCGACTTCCGGACCCATGACAAACCGGGCATGTTCCATAACATGATGGCATGCCTGTTTAAGCTCATGACGCATGTGGCGGACTTCGGGTTTGAGATCAAGGACGGGTATGGTATTGAAACCGGAATTATTGATTGATGACATCTCGTGAATGAATTATGGATGCAAAATTTACATCTGACGAATATGTACTGAACGGGACCCTCATCCCGGACTTCCTTCTCTTCAAAACAGCAACAGGCAACCGGATTACACCCCGGCGACTGCTGCCGGATCAACCATCCCCGCAGGGATTACTGACTGTTTTTAATGGGCTTGATGACGCTCGCGAAGACTGACTAACTTGCTTTCCCCCATTGTTTTACATGAACAAGGTATAAAACGGACGGGAAAGAGTCAAAAGTTATTCACCTGATTCCGGTTTTTAAGGTATAGCCCTGATGGATTGGCTTTTGGGAAGGCACTGGATAATGTAATCAACTGCAAAATCAGTTGATTCCCGGTTGTTACCGGCTACTTCCGGTAGTACGACCTGTACCAGTTGATAAAATTTGAAATTCCCTCCCGGATCCCGATTTGCGGGGAATAATCGATGTAATCATACAGATCGCTGACATCAGCCCATGTTTTGGGTACATCTCCGGGCTGCATGTCCATATAGTTTTTTACCGCTTCCTTACCGATCGCGCGCTCGATCTCCCGGATGAAATCCATAAGGGACACCGGACTGTTATGGCCGATGTTGAAAAGCTGATAAGGTGCGGTGCTGGAAGCCGGGTCCGGCTGATCGCCTGACCATGTGTTACTGCCGGATGGCTCTTTCGGCACAAGCCGTGAAATACTTTCGACAATATCATCGACATAGGTGAAATCACGCTCCATTTTGCCGTGATTGTATATATCGATGGGCTTTCCTTCCAGAATGGCCTTCGTGAAGAGAAACAGCGCCATATCGGGACGGCCCCATGGACCGTAGACGGTAAAAAAGCGAAGTCCGGTACTTGGAACGCCGAACAGATGGGCGTAGGTGTGGGCCATCAGCTCGTTTGATTTCTTGGTAGCGGCATAAAGCGACACCGGATGGTCCACATTCTGACGGACAGAGAAGGGCATCCGGGTATTCATGCCGTACACGGAACTGGAGGATGCGTATATCAGGTGCCTGACCGGATGAAAACGGCATGCTTCCAGAATATTCAGAAAGCCGGTGATATTGTAGTCGATGTACTCCTGCGGATGCGTAAGGCTGTGCCGGACACCGGCCTGGGCGGCCAGGTTGATTACCACGTCAAACTTTTCTGACTCGAATAAATTGAAAATCTGCTCTTTGTCCTGCAGATCCATCCGGACAAAGCGGTAGTTATCGTTCGTTGCACTTGCAGCCACCTCCCCGGTATTTAAAGATTCTGGATCGATACCCGTTTCCCGGAGGCGATCATATTTCAGATTGACATCATAATACGTGTTCAGATGATCCAGTCCGGTAACACGGTACCCCGATGACAAAAGCTTGTTGACCGTATGATAACCGATAAATCCGGCAGTGCCGGTAACCAATACATTCATGGACAAGGACTGACTATTCAGTTTTCTGTGTATTCATAAGCTTCCTGCCGCTCTTTGCGATGGACACCATTTTTTCTACCGGATGAGGAGCCGGTTCCGTTCAATTGTGCGTACTCGGCTCTGGCAACGGAGTCTCTCAGATTATTTCTGAGTGCAAATGCGCCGTAGCTGATAAATGCGGCATAGGTCAGCATTGCAAACAGTCCAACGGATACCGAAAATGGCTGAAATGCAAAGGCGATGATAATGGCTATGGTCTGAACAGCACCCAGCAACAGCACGACCCTGGCATCGTTCAGTCCGGCATCCTTGAGATAGTGGTGGATGTGATAGCGGTCCGGCTTGAATATGGGACGCCCTTTCAAAAATCTCACAACAATGACGCGTATGGTGTCAAAAATCGGGATGAACATCACGGCGACGGCAATGACCGGGCTGGAAGCGAAATGAAATGCCTCACTGGCGTTGGCAACACTCAGCTCAATAAAATGAATGCAGAGGAATGCAAGGATAAATCCGATCACCATTGATCCGCTGTCACCCATGAAAATCCGGGCCGGCTGCCAGTTGAATATCAGAAAGGCGGATAACGCACCTGCCAGTGTTGTGGCAAGAATGGCTAACGGGAAATAACCCTGTGAACCAAACCAGACGGCAAGCAAAACAGAACTGATGATACCGGTAAATCCGGCCAGTCCGTCAATGCCATCAATCAGATTATAGGCATTGACCAGAGCCACAATAACAACAGCGGTGATAACTGCCCCCACAGTAAAGGGGATTTCGTGAATTCCGAAAAGTCCGTACAAGCTGGTAATAGTGGCTCCGGAACCAATTGCGAGTACTGCTGCAGCAATTTGCCCGATAAGCTTTTTCCTGGCAGATATGGCGTTGATATCGTCCTTCATTCCCAACAAAAACAGGATTAGTACTGCGGCGGCGAACCAGCCGAATCCCTCGTTCAGAGTGTTGTTGTTAAAAAACAGATAGGTGAAACTGACACTGATGAATATGGCCATACCGCCCAGGTTAGACGTCATCCTTTTATGACGTTTTCTGTCCTCGTCAGGAACATCCAGCAAACCTTTTTCATACGAAACCCTGATGATGACGGGTATAGCATACCATGCTACACCGGATGCGATGATGAAAGCTAAAATCATTTGTATGGGCAGGCTGTAAAATACCTCCATAATGTATTACCGTTCAGTAAGTTATTGTGTTATATCACAAATATTGTTTCTTGATGTTCGCGGCAAGATACAAATAAAAACGCTAAATATTAATTTTTTTTAATATTTAGACATAGTTTTGTATTCTGCGACTCGCGTGTGCTCGGTCTTATTAATGAAACTGAGTGGATTAAACTCTTGACAATACCTCAAGCATTTCATTAGCAAGTTTTTTTCTGTCAAAGTCGGTTGCCAGCCTACGGCAGTTGCGGGCGAGTGACTTATATAGTTCTTTGTTGTCAGCGATTAAACGGGTTTTCTCGATGAAGTCCGCTTTATTTTCGGGATTAAAATACAACCCTGATTCATACTTTTCAATTATTTTTCTTGCCTGTCCGTCCACTCCCAGAAGCACCGGTTTGTCCATTGCTGCTGCTTCAAAAATTTTGGACGGTATCACTGTTTTGAATGTATCGCTCTTTTTCAAGGGAACTAACGAAACATCTATAATTGATAAATACAGCGGCATGTCATTTTTAGGAACGGGATCGAGCATCGTCACATTAGTAAGTTTATATTTTTCAACTTTTTGTCTGATGTTTTCTTTCTCCGCTCCATCTCCGATAAACAAAAAATGTATGTTGGCATCCTGCATTTCATACACCGAATCAACAATAAAATCAAGGGCATGAGCCATACCGTGCGTGCCGATATATCCGACAGTAAATTTATCCGATATCCCCAATTTGGCTTTCAGTGCATCGGTTTGACCGTTAGGCGGAGGCGTAAACAGATCCAGGTTGGAGCCATTGGTAATAACAGAAATGCCGTTCTTATCGACCCCCCGTTCAATCAGGTTTTTGCGAAAGGCATCCGTATTGGGAATGATGTGATCGGCACTGTCGTACAAGCCAAGTTCTATTTTCTCGAGAAATTGATAGAGCTTGCCGTCATTCAGTGCGCCGACTGATTTTATGGATTCCGGCCATAAATCCCTGAGCTCAAAAACCCATGGCTTCCGCTTCAATTTGGACAGCGCCCATCCCGCCCAGGTTGTAAAAAACTGAGGCGATGTTGCGACAATAACATCGGCTTTTTGAAACAGCCCTGCAAGAAAAGAGGTAAAAGCAAAGCTGAGATAATCCAGCGTCCGGCGCATAAACCCCTGGTTTCGGGTTATGTACGTCCAGACCCTTACCACTTGAATGCCGTCTACGACCTCTTTCTGATATAATTTGTTCTTATACCCGTCGAACACTTTCCCCTGTGGAAAATTGGGCGCTCCTGTGATGACAGTAACACGGGCTCCCTGCCTGACCCATTCCTTGCAGTGTTCATAGGTCCTGGTAGCCGGTGCATTAACCTCAGGCGGAAAATTGTCGGTTATAAAGAGTATGTTCATTTTGAAATTACGGTTTGCAGCTCTCCCCGGAACCGGACAACAAGCTTTTTTGAGGGTGTTCGTTTGTTAAAGCCCTGACAATATTCATACGTATCGGTGTTCACATGCTCTGCTCCATGAAACCGGAATACAAGCGGACCGCATTGATACTTTTGACCGGATAGCTGCCGGGGTGTTATATCAGGCGGAAAGTGAAAGTATGCCTCGGCATCATGATCCGGACCGGAAATGTGGTCATTGACCTCCAGCATGCTGTCCTTTAAAGACCATGTTCGATGGTGTGTTATACCTAAAAACCGGTAACCATCATGTTCGGCCGATAAATAATCATTTCGATCTTCTCGAATAGTGGTTCTTGCACGGCGTCCTAATCGAAAACCACACCAAACATCCGACTGCTCCTCCCCGTTAACCATCACCGTATTATGAGAGGCAGTCCCCCTCTCCTCTTCCCTGAGATAATTCTTTTGATAGGTGGATATTCCACGGTCAACAATAACCGGTTTACCATTATGATAAAGGACAAAAGAAAATATGTCGCAATGCGCATGCCCAGGCTGGTAATCCGGACCGGAGGGCCCAACATCTGTCACTATTTCAGTATCAGCGACCTCAAATTTTCGATATCCGGATTCGCTCAATTGTAGCGGTCCAGGATGAAATCCGAACTGTTTTGCATAGTCCAGGATGGTTTTCGGATCTAAAGCTTGACCTTGTGTGCTATCGTTAAACATCGGAATGTCACCGTTACTGAATATTATAGTATTCAGCCAGTTAACCATCATCTGAATCTTATGCTTTAGCAGATCCTGAACCTCCTTTAGATTATGATAATTGTTAATGAGAAGGTTGTAACCGTCTAATGCCCTCTGAAGTAAAATGACATGATACATCGGAGATAACTCAAAATGTGCCCCATCATCTAAAATTTGTTCCTCAAGTTCGCTTGTCAGGATCCTTCTCGTAAGATGAGTGATTTTCTCATCCTGAAAGAAAACAGCCCCGAATAGAAGTGAAAACCCATTCTCCAGAAGATGATTGGCAAGCAGGTGAAACTCCAATTTTTTTTGCAGAACCTGAAAATGAGCATTCAGAGAATCTACAATTTCCTGCGAATAGCAATTATGGACAGTCATAAACTTGACCCAGTTTATGGTGCGCAAGGATATTGGATACGGCTCCATTCCAATTTTACGTTTTTGGATATCCTTCAAGAAATCGTCGATAAGCTCTTTTCCCGTATCCCACATCATTCCGGGTTGATGCAGGAAGTCGAAGTAGTTGAGGTGATAGGCCCACAGCTTGCCATATCCGGTGTAATTCCAGCAAATGGTTTCATCAAATGCAAACTTTTTATTTAATAAAAAAAACTTCCCATCGCCAAAATAATGCTTAAACTGTTTTGGAAACGGGTGTAACTTAATCTCCTGAAACCCGGATGCATTTTTAACAACTGGAACCTCCACAGGAAAAAGTTGATCTCTCAATTTGTAAAACACTTGATACCGAATTTGTATCGGCTTAAGATGTATGAGAGTATGATAGTATCTGGATAGCTGCTTAAACATTCTTTTTACAACATGAAGTATACAGCGTTTTTCACAGCGTTCACGACGTTTTTGTTTATTGTGCATTGACCCCCTCCCAATATTTCAGCCAGTTAAAAGTAGAGAATCGGACGTAAGTGGCGCTGCTTCAAACTGTTTTTCGGAAAACTGATTCGGTGTTAATCCATCCAGTAAACTGTGGGGTCGCAGTGAGTTATAATTGCAACTCTGTGAGGAGATTGAAAGCTTCCCCAATAATCGAAACACACATAAATAGAAAAAAACGTACATTGGGGTACTATGAAAAAGTCAAAACACAGCGAAACTCAGATACTCAACATGCTCTCTGAGAACGAGAAAGGCCGCAAGGTCTCGGATTTGTGCCGTGAGCATGGGATCAGCCAGGCGGCC